>NZ_JBFUIP010000058.1:0-33491 GCF_056401815.1 Aminobacter sp. P4_D5
TTCGCGGTCGAAAGAGATCGCCGCATGATGGAGCTTCGCGGGACGAGCCTTCAATGCGGACGACGCACTTTGCTGAGACAGCGGTGCAACCGCATCAGCGGAAATGGCTAGGCTCACTTCCCGACAGGGACGTTTCAGGCGTTCAGATGCTGAACGCTATCCGTAAGATCTCACGCCGCGGCTCCTGCATTTGGATCGAAGAACTCACCTGTCTTGAGCATCGCATGCATGATCACCGCCAGTTTGCGCGCCACAGCCACGGCGGCCTGTTTGAAGCCAATCCTCTCCCAGAGCATGAGACCCCATGTGCGCAGGTTGCTGCCGGTTGAGCTGTGCGTCAGAATGACTGACGCCGCCTCGTAGAGTAGGCTCCGCAAATGGCGGTCGCCGCGCCGGGATATATGGCCGTCATAGTCGACTTCCCCGGATTGGTAGCGCCGAGCGGTCAGGCCGACCCAAGCACCAACGGATCGGGACTTCCTGACGTTGTCCAGGTCCTCAATAGCTGCAGGGAAGGAGGTGGCGGTGATCGCTCCGACGCCGGGATCGACATGAGGATACGGCGACCTGGCTCTGGCGCGCCTCTCGGACGAGCTGACGGCCGAGTTCGGCGGCGCGGATGCGAATACTGCGCCAGGCTTCCAGCATCGGCAATACGATGGATGCAAGCCCATCCTGATCGACTAGAAGGCGTCGGACGTTCTTCTCGAAGGTGCTTCCCTTTCAGATCGGAACGACGAGACCGAAGGTTTTCATGACGCCGCGGGTCTGGTTGGAAAGCTCGGTGCTGATCCGAACCAGCTGGGTTCGCGTCGCGACCAGCGTGCTGTCAAATCCTCTTACCCGCACCTCGCGAAGGAAACTGACCTCCGCGAGTTGCGCCAAACCATCGGCGTCGTTCGCATCCGTCTTGTTCGCCGCCGTATCGAGCGCAGCCTTGGCATGGCGGGCGTTGCGACGATTGGACTGGATCGCGAAGTCAGTCTTTCAAGTGCACGGTGTGGATGCGGCGGCGCGGTTGTCGTTCGGTCGCGAACGTCCTACAAGGCTATCTGCGACGCTTGGACCAGGACCGTCTGTCTTCAAGATCCACCCGCGCCATCTTATTCCGGGACCACGCACCTAGTCCACGGCGTCTGCTGGCGATAGCTTATGCCGCGCATGCGGGCGACACCGCCTAGCAGCGCTCGGACATCATCGCCGACATTCACGAAGAGCTTGACGACATGGAATGATCCGCCACGCCAGGTGTCGGAGGATTCGCTGCTTTATCCCTGCCGTCGCGTCTTCCCGTTGCGCTCATCGCGTTCAGCTGCAGGTCGAGTCCCTGGGCAATATGCTCGCGCATTGCCCGGGCCGCCACGTCGCCGTTGCCGCTGTGGACAGCATCCAGCAGGTCAAGATGCGCACGAAGCGACTCCGCCAAGGCGCTGCCACTCATGGTCGAGGCGAACACATGGAAAGAGATGCTTCGGTTCCACATCAGGTCGAACATCTCTAGCAGGTAGCGGTTTCCGGTTTGCATGACAAAGGTTCGGTGAATGGCCTTGTTGGCCTCATAATATTCGGCAGCGGTGGTGACTTGGCGCGCCTCTTCTATCCGGATCACCTCGGCAATCCTTTCAAAGGCAGCCTCATCCTTGGCCTCGGCCAAGAGACGCGCGCTGTAGCCTTCGATCGACTGGCGAGCGGAATAGATCTCGCGCGCATCCTCATCGGAAATCAACCGTAGCGCAAAACCGCCGCGACCAGCAGTTACCAGCACACCCTCTTGTTCCAGGCGCAACAGCGCCTCACGCACCGGGGTGCGACTAATCTGGAACTCGGCGGCGAGCTTCTCTTGAACGATCCTATCGGAGGGCGCAATGATCCCGCCAGTTATCGCCATCAGGATTTGGCGGTGGACCTCGTCTGCGAGCCGCTGGTTGTGCACGATAATTGGCTTAAACTCTGCCAACGAAGGCCCTTTCTTGAATTGGACAACGAAGTGCTCCGCCCACCTTTAGGTTTGCACTATTGCCATATGCGGGCAAGATTTCTGTGCGGCAAGTCGTCAGCCGTGGAAATCGATGACAGTGCGGATGCCGTTACCGCGCTTCATGGCCTCGAACCCTTCGTTGATGCCGGCAAGCGGGATGCGCGCGGTGATCATATCGTCCAGGTTGAGCCGCCCGTCGAGGTAAAGCCGCACCAGCCGCGGCACGTCGGTGCGAAACTGGTTGGAACCCATGTCGCAGCCCATCACACGGCGTTCGGCGATGAAGTGGGCGAAAGGCAGGTCTATCCGCGCGCCGTCGCCCATTAGGCCGACCATTACTGTCGTGCCGCCCTTGCGGGTCATGAGGAAGGATTGCTCCACTAGCTTCGGCGTTCCGACAGCCTCATAGGCCACATGCACACCCTTGTTGTCGGTAAGCGCCCGCACCTCAGCCACCACATCGCGCCCGGTGGGGTTGATCGAGGCGGTTGCGCCGAAACGGAGGGCGGTTTCCAGCCGGTCGTCATTGATGTCGATGGCGATCACATCCATCGCACCGGCAATGCGCGCGCTTTGCAGAATCGACAGCCCGACCGCTCCGCAGCCAACCACCGCTACGGACTGACCGGCCTGAACCTTTGCCGTATGCACCACCGCGCCAAAGCCGGTGGTCACGCCACAACCAATCAGCGCAGCGCGGTCAAGCGGCATAGCCTTGTCGATCTTCACGATGGCGTTTTCGTGCACGAGGATTCGCTCGGCAAAGGCCGAGAGATTCATGAACTGGGTGACAGCTTGGCCAACTGATGACAGGCGCGAGGGCTCTTCCTTCGTCCGCACCAGATGATCGCCATCCTCGCAGATCGAGGGTCGGCCCGAGAGGCAGAATTCGCAGCCGCCGCAAAAGGCCGAGAGGCAGCCGACAACATGGTCGCCTCGCGCGAAGGCAGAGACCCCCGCGCCCACGGCCAACACGACGCCGGCCGTCTCATGGCCAAGGATCGCCGGCACCGGCACTGGCAAATGGCCTTGCATGAAATGCAGGTCGGTGTGGCAAAGCCCCGTGGCTGCGACCTCCACCAGAACCTCCCTGAAACCGGGATTGGCGTGACTGACGGTCTCGATCTCGAGCGGTGCGCCGAAGGTGCGCAGGACTGCGGCTTTCATTGAAAATCCCTTGGCTGAAAGGCTCAGCGGTGGCGACTCAGGAATGCTGTGAGGGCGGTGTTGACGGCAGGTGCGTTTTCGACATTCGACAGATGCCCCGCACCGGGGATCACCAGCATCTCGGCACTACCGATGCGCGCGGCGATCTCGGCCGAATAGGAAGGTGGCGTTTCCCCGTCCTTCTCGCCGACCAGTACCAATGTGGGCGTTGAGATGCGCGGCAGGTCTGCCAGCCCGTCATGCCCGCCGATAAGCCGGGTGCACAAGGCAAGCCCTTCGGGACGGGCGCGCGCCATAGCTCCGACGCCCGCAGCGCGGATCGCCTCGGGCGTGTCGGGCGCCATGATGGCGCGAACCATTCCATCGGCGAACTCGTGCACTGCGATGCCGCTGGCGAGCTGCGCGAGGATCGGTTCGATGAACTCTTCGGGCTGGATGGACGAGCCAAACGCGAATTTTGGCGAACTGTCCATGATTGTCAGGCTCGCAGCCATGTTCGGGTGGCGCGCGCCGAACGACTGCAGGATCATTCCACCCACCGACAGCCCCACAAGGTGCGTTCGCTCGACCTGCAGCTTCTCGCGCAGGAACTGGGCAAGAAGGTCGGCCATCTCGGTCATCGGAGTGGTTTCGGAGATCGCTGCCGAGCCGCCGTAACCGGGCATGTCCCAGGCGATGCAGCGATGCGTCCCGCGCAAGGTCTCGATCTGCGGCCGCCAGGAATCCGCCGATCCAGCCATGCTGTGCAGGAACACCACAGGGCTGCCGAAGCCTGCTTCGACATAGCACGGCAGGTCGATGCCGCGCTTGAATGTGGGCATGAAAGTCTCTTCTCGACAGCTCGTTTTCTGGACCAAAAGTTCCCCCGCCCTCTCCGCAACGAGGTATTGAATACTGAATTCAGTGCTGCTAAGCAATGGAAATGTGGCCGCCAGGGAGGAATTGGACGGCTGCGGCACAGGGAGGAATCATGCAGCACCGGCAAACACTTGCTTGGGACTTGTCCAATCCGGCGCAGTTCGATGCCGGCATTCCCCAGGCAGCTTTCGCGCAATTGCGTGCCATGAAGGGGCTGGCGTGGAATCCGATTGATGGCTCGGAAACGGATGGTTTCTGGTCGGTCGGCCGGTTTGACGATGTTGTTGCAGTGTCGCGCGATACCGAGCTGTTCAGCTCGGCGGTGGGTCACATCCAGATCTATTCGATCGACGACGACGCCCTGGAGGCGCGAGCCTCGATGATCGACATGGATCCACCGATGCATAGCCGCCTCCGGCGGCTCGTGAACCCCGGTTTCATTCCCCGTGCGATTCAGCGCTACATCCCCACGGTGCGCAAGCGGGCGGCCGACCTGTTGGGCGCCATGCAGGCGCAAGGCGGCGGTGACTGGGTCGGGGGGCTGTCGAAACCGATCCCGATCGGCATCATCTGCGACATGCTTGGCGTGCCCGAGGCCGACCGAGACCTGATGATCGAATTGACGGACCATCTGGTCGCCGGCACATCGGCCGAACCGCTGGATCCGCATGCCTATGGCAACACCACGCCGCTGCGGCTTTTGCCCTTCAACAGCCCGGCCGCCCACGCGCTGAGCGAATATGCCCGCAAACTGGGTGAGGAGCGCCGCGCCGCGCCTCAGGACGACCTGGTTTCGCAGTTGGTCTCGACCGAGATCGACGGCGAGCGGCTGACCGACAACGAGTACACCAATTTCTTCCGACTGCTGATCTTTGCCGGCAACGAGACGACGCGCACGGCTATGTCGCATCTGGCATTGCTGATCGCTAGGCATCCCGATCAGTTCGAGGTGCTGCGCCACAATCGCGACCTCGTGTCAAATGCGGTCGAGGAGGTCGTGCGCTATTCTTCGCCCATCCTATACTTCCGCCGCACCGCCACCCGCGATACTGAACTGTCAGGCACGCCGATCAAACGCGGCGACAAGGTGGTGATGTGGTATGCCTCGGCCAATTTCGACGAGACACGCTTCTCCGATGCGCTTCGTTTTGATGTGACGCGGCCCAAGCTGCCCATTCATGCCGGGTTCGGCGGCGGTGGCGTGCATACTTGCCTGGGGGCGGGACTGGCGCGACTGGAACTGATCGAGCTTGTCAACGAAATCCTCGACCGCAATCTGAAGATTGAGATTGTGGGCGAACCGGAATATGTGCAGACGAACTTCGTCAACGGCGTCGAGCACCTGCATGTGCGGCTTTCGGCATGACCGGCAAGTTTCACGCCTACACTGTCCTGTCGCGGCAGGAAGAAGCCGTTGACATCTCGTCTTTCTGGCTGCGTCCCGAGGGCGCCGTGACAGCGCGCGGTGGCGAGCATCTGATCGTCGAGGCGCTTGTTGGCGATGGTAGCTATGCGTTGCGGCGAGAGTACTCCGTTTCCGGGCTTTCCGACGGAGCGCTCCGGCTGACGGTCAAGCGCGAGCGCGCACCCAAGGGGCAGCCCACTCTCCCGCCCGGATATGTCTCAAGCTGGCTGCTCGATGAGGTGAAGCCGGGCGATGTCCTGCGCGCTTCGGCGCCGCGCGGCGAGTTTCGCTTGCGCGAAGGCTCTGAGAAGCCGGTACTCCTGTTCAGTTGCGGGGTGGGCATCACGCCGATGATGCTGCTGGCCAAGGAATTGGCAGGCTCGGGTCGGCGTGTGGCCTTTGTGCATGTCTGCCGCGATGGCGCGCATCATGTATTTGGACTGGAGATCCGCGCGCTGGCGGCGCAGGCGGCGAATATGAGCGTGCATATTTGCTACAAGCACGGCACCTCCGATTGTGCCGGTTGCGACAGCACGGGCGACCTAAACCGTGATCGACTGGCAGCGCTTCTGCCCGGGGCCGGTTGTGAGGTTTATCTCTGTGGGCCGGGCGCCTTCATGCAACGCGCTTATGACATGGCGCTGGACCTGGGCGTTAGGGCCGAAGATATTCGCTACGAGCTTTTTGGGCCCTCTTCCGACTTCACCCCGCGCCATGCCCCAAGCATCAGCAAGAGCGACGGCCCACGCGTCACGTTCACCAAGTCCGGGATTTCGGCGCGCTGGTCCGGTGATGCCCCCTCGCTTCTGGATTTTGCCGAGGAGCAGGGCCTCTATCCCGATTATTCCTGCCGCGCCGGTAGCTGCGAAAGCTGCAAGACGCGCGTGTTGAGGGGCGATTTCCACTATCCGGTCGAGCCGTTCGAGCGACCCGGCGAGGGGTATGTGCTGCTCTGCTGCGCACAACCGACGTCCGATCTGGTGCTGGAGGTCTGATGCGCGCTGGAGCAAGAGCCAGCACGTAACTATGCCTTCGTCGTGTCTGGAGGGACGCGGCGGAAGAGGCGAATGAAACCATAAGGGAGGGAAGTTCATGTCTATTCTGGAGGCGGGCAGCGGGCAGCTGCGCAAAGATGCCATGGGCGTCTGGCACATCGTCTTTTTCGTCGTCGCAGCCGCCGCGCCACTGGCGGTGGTGGTGGGCGTTTCGCCTTATGCTTTCGCTGCCGGAAATGGCACGGGTGTTCCGCTGACCTTCATTCTGGTGGGCGCGATGTATCTGCTGTTCAGCGTCGGGTTCACCACGATGAGCGCCCATATCGGCGGGGCGGTGTCCTTTTACCCCTACATCGCCAAAGGTCTCGGCAAGCCCATGGGCGTGGGCGGCGCGCTGATCTCAATCGCGTCCTACATCGCGGTCCAGCTCATGGCGATGACGCTGTTCGGCATCTTCTCAAATGCAATCGTCTCGCAGTACACCGGGCTCGACATTCCCTGGTGGGTCTATTGCCTCATGCTCAACGTAGGGGTCTATCTCTGCGGCATGCGCAAGATCGAGTTTTCGGGCCGCGTGCTGGGCGTGTTCATGATCGCCGAGGTGCTGGTCTTGTCCCTGCTTGGCATCGCCATTCTGGTCAACGGCGGGGGTCCGGAGGGCATCACTCTGGCGCCGTTCGGGTTCAGTGCGGTGAACTCAGGTAACCTGAGCCTTGCGTTGGTGTTCATCGTCTCGGCGTTCATCGGCTTCGAGGCCACCACGATCTTCGGCGAGGAGGCTCGCGAACCGCGCAAGACCATCCCCATCGCGACCTATCTGGCTGTCGCCATCATCGCGGTCTTCTACGCGTTTTCGACTTGGGCCATCGCGCTTGATTACGGGCCTGCGAACATCGTTGCGGCGGCAGAGGCAAATTTCACCGGGCTTTATCAGGTCTCGATGGAAAAGCATCTCGGCAGCTTTTCCGGTGTGGTGCTGCAAGTCTTGATGATCACCAGCCTCTTTGCCTGCGTCCTGTCTTTCCACAATACGATCAACCGCTATTTCTTCGTGATCGCGCGTGAAGGGCTTTTGAACGCCAAGATGGCCGCGACCCATGCCGAACATCAGTCGCCACAGGCCGCCGGCATCGTGCAAATGATCATGGTGGCTGCGATCGTACTGGGGTTCGCCCTGGCCGGGCTGAAGCCGGAAGTGATTGTCGGCCTGTGCTCGGCCTTCACGGCTATTGGCATCTTGATGATCCAGTGTGTGGTCTCAGTTTCGGTGATCGCGTTTTTCAGCAAGGATCATCGCGGCGTGAATGCCTGGCGGCGGCAAGTCGCCCCGGCGCTATCGACGATCGCCCTGGCGTCTTGCCTCTACCTCATGGCCAGCCATCTCGCGCTGGTCAGTGGCTCGGAATCGATCTTCGTCCAGGCCTATCCGATCATCATCGCCGGGATCGGCGTGATTGGCATCCTGTTTGCCCGCTGGCTGAGGACCGCCCGACCCCAGACATACGCGAATCTTGGCCGCGTATTCAATTGACGTCAAAGGACCACGCCGCCGGAGCCTCGACCTCCGGCGGCCGCAGCAACCAGAAAATTAGGGAGCGGCGGCCGGCAGGTCGCCAA
The DNA here is from genome assembly GCF_056401815.1 of Aminobacter sp. P4_D5. Lineage (NCBI taxonomy): Bacteria > Pseudomonadati > Pseudomonadota > Alphaproteobacteria > Hyphomicrobiales > Phyllobacteriaceae > Aminobacter > Aminobacter sp. P4_D5. The sequence goes on from NZ_JBFUIP010000058.1 coordinate 8,021, forward strand.
TGAAGCAGCGATGAGCAATCAAGCAAGCAATCACAGCAAGCCCGTCTTCGACCTGCCCCCGGGCACTCATACCGTGTCGTTCGGATTCGGCGACATGAACGGCATCATGCGCGGCAAGCGCATTCCGGCGGCGCATTGGCCGGCAGCCTGCGAGAACGGCATCGCGATCATCGGCGCGATGTTTGCGATGGACATGACCTGCGACATCTGGGAAACGCCGTTCTGCGGCTTCGACAACGGCTATCCGGACATTCACATGTTTCCGCTGGCCGCCCCGGTCGCCTGCCCCTGGGAAGAAGGCGTGGCGATCTGCCTCGCCTATACCGAAGGCATGGATCACAAGCCGGTTCCGGTCGACCCGCGCAATGTGCTCAAGCGCCAGGTCGAGCGCGCCAAGGCTATGGGCTTTGACGTGCTGGTCGGCACCGAGCTTGAATTCTACCTGGTCGACCCGGAAACCAAATTGCCGAAAGTAAAAGACAATCAGGTCTACGGCATCAATCGTTCGGCCGAGCTGGAACACGTCCTTGGCCCGATCCGCAATCATTTGACGGCCATCGGCATTCCGATCGAACAATCAAACCCCGAATATGCGGCCGGACAGGTCGAAGTGAACATCCGCTATGACGAGGCGCTCATCGGGGCCGACCGGGTGATCCTGTTCCGCAACATGATCAAAGACATTGCGCGGCGCGCAGGATATCTGGCCACCTTCATGGCCAAGCCCTTCATCGACCAATCGGGATCTGGCTTCCATACCCATTATTCGTTGTGGAAAGACGGCAAGAACGCCTTCGCCAACGACGGCACCATCAACAAGCTGGGCCTGTCGTTTCTCGCGGGAATGCAAGCGCGGATGGCCGAGATGTCCTTGGCTGTCTCAACGACGCCCAACGCCTATCGCCGCCGCGTACCGGGCTTGTTCTGCCCGATCAACACCGCCTGGGGCTTCGACAACAGAACCGTGGCGTTGCGGATCATCGAGGGCAAGGACAGTGCGGTGCGGATCGAAAAGCGGGACGGGGCGGCCGACTGCAACCCCTACTACCTGCTCGCCTGCGAGCTGGCCGCTGGCCTCGATGGCATCGAGCAGGGCCTGTCGCCCAAGGGCGAGCCGACCACAGGCGACGCCTCGAAGCGGACCGATGCCGATCCGGTGCCCACCACCATCGACAAGGCGATCGAATTGGCCAAGGCTTCGGCCTTCATGCACAGGGTGATGGGCGACGGTATGGCGATCCTGATCCAGCAGGCCGAGCGTGAGCGAGACTTCGTCTATCGGCAAGTCACACCGGTCGAACGCGACCGCTACATGGGCAACCTCTGACAAGACCCTGCGCAGGTTCTGGCCTGCGCAGACAGCCCAATCGAACCCTCGCGGGCACTTGGAGCGGGGTGGGCCGAAGCGATCAAACTGGAAATGCCTTGGCGCATCTGCTGGCCCGGGCCGAGGAGTTGAACGATGGGTCTGATCGACGGTTTTGGCGCAGCCGTGTCGCATGGCAACAGGGCATCGGTTGACGCCTTTCATGCTGCGGCGGTGCGAATGCTGGGCTATGCGCCCGATCCCGGCGCGATGATCGCGGCGGTGCTGGCGGAGGACCCTGATTTCATCATGGGACGCTGCTTCCAGGCGGGGCTGCTTCTCACCGCCTCAGACAAGCGTTACCAGGCAGCTCTTGCGCGTGAATTTGCGGTGCTCGAGCGTCTCGCGCCGCAAGCCAACGAGCGCGAGCTTGGTCATATCAAGGCGATCAAGCTTTGGCTTTCCGGCGATTTCTATGCCGCCTCGCAGGCCTATGCCAACATTCTGCTCGACTGCCCGCGCGACCTGTGCGCGCTGCAGTTCGGCCACCAGACCGATTTCCTGCTGGGCACTGCGAGTTCCACACGCGACCGCCCCGCGCGGATCATGCGTCATTGGAGCGAGGCCGACCCGGAATACTCCTACATCCTTGGAATGCTGGCTTTCGGGCTTGAGGAATCGGGCCATTATCCCCAGGCCGAAGAGATGGCCTTGCGCTGCGTCGCACTGAATCCGTTGGATACATGGGGCGTGCACGGGTTGGCGCACTGCTACGAGATGCAGGGCAAGACCGAGCTTGGCATCTCATTCATGGAGCGCTGCGAGGAGAACTGGGCGGGCGAGAACTATCTTTCGATCCACAACCGCTGGCACCTCAATCTCTATCACCTGGAGAACTGCGATTTCGACAAGGCGCTGGCGATCCACGACCGCTACATGACGGTCACCAGGGATTCGGCGCTGATGGATATGCATGACAGCGCCGCGATGCTGTGGCGGCTGGCGATGGACGGAGTGGATTGTGGCGACCGCTGGACCCCCGTGGCCGAACGCTACACCGAAGTAATCGACCAGGCCTATATCGCTTTCAACGACATGCACGCGATGATGGCTTTTGCCGCGACAGGCCTCGAGGCCGAAGCGCAGGCGCTGATTGCCGCCATGGAGGCCAATGCCGAAGGGCCAAGTACCAGTTCCATCGTCATCCGCACCGCAGGGCTTTCGATCGTGAAGGGGTTTCACGCTTTCGGTCGGCAGGACTATGCGACTGCCAAAACACTCATCTCCAAGGCGCGGCATTCGGCGCATCTGTTCGGAGGCTCGATCGCGCAGCGCGACGTCATCAACCTGACATTGATGGAAGCCGCGATCCGCTCCGGTGACCGGGCGATGGTTGAAGGTCTGATTGCCGAGCGCAGCCTAATGAAGCCCGAAAGCCCGCTGACAGACTTCTTCCGCAAGCGCGGTTCGGAAGCCGCTACGCACTGACCAGCCGCCTAGCCGGCGGAACCGGCCACATCGGTCGTTGGCATCGTCCACACTCCAAAGGAGGATTTCACCATGCGAACTTGCATCGGCGTCATGTCCTGTTCATGCGATTTCCGGGGCGAGCCGGGCGTGTATCTGCCTAGCCGCTATGTGAGCAGAATCTCGGAGCAGCTCGACGCCGACATTCTTGTGATTCCGCCCATCCCCACAGCGGCTCGGGCAGTGTCTGTCCTGGCGAAGCTCGATGGTATCATCCTTACCGGCAGTCCGTCGAACATCGAGCCGGCACGGTATGGCGCAAGCGCCGGCGCCGGCCCGTTCGACCCTTCACGCGATCACGTTGCCCTCGATCTCATCCTGGAGGCCAAGGCCCGCCGGCTTCCCGTGCTGGGGATTTGCCGAGGCCTGCAGGAGATCAATGTCGCCCTGGGCGGCACGCTGCAAGACGGGCTTGGTGCCGAGGACCGGATGTTGCTCCATCACGCCCCGATCGACACCGATGGCCCGGGCCAGTTTTCCTGGAGCCATTCGCTGGATGTCGCGCCGGACGGCCTGCTTCACCGGGAGCTCGGAACCGGAGTCGTGGAGATCAATTCCATCCACTACCAGGGCATTGCGACGCTTGGAGAAGGCCTTCGCATCGAGGCCCTGGCACCGGATGGTGTCGTGGAAGCGGTCGCGGCTAACGACTACCCGATCTTCGCCGTGCAATGGCATCCCGAGATGAGTGTCGAGAGCCGTGTGTCGCAGGCTGTCTTTTCGATCTTCGGTCGAATGCTCGGCTGAGCTGGGACTTTCGGAATCGGCCGCAGGGGCAGCAGTTGTGAATGGACTGGACTTGTTGTCAGGCGAGGGTGGAAAGGACGATTGCGGCGAAGGTTGCGATCCACACGGTTTCCGCCACAATGATCGCCATCGCCCGGGGGCCGACCTCGAAGAAATTCTTCAGCGAAGTTTTCATGCCGAGCCCGGTTATGGCTATCACCAACGCCCATCGCGACGCATCGGCCAGGGCTGTTGAAGCCTGCGCTGGAATCAGGCCGACACTGTTGATGATCACCAGCAATACGAAGCCGATCAGGAAAAGCGGAAATCTGGCGCGCGTACCCGGTCCCGAACGGGACATGAGAAGGGTGATGCTGGCGACCACGGGCACCAGCATGGCGACGCGCAACAGCTTGACGATGGTTGCCGTGTCGCCGGCCTCCTGCGAGATCGAGTAGCCGGCGCCGACCACCTGGGCGACATCGTGTACGGTCGCCCCGATGAAGATGCCGGACAKCCTGTCATCGAAGCCAAAGAATGAAGCCAGGACAGGATAGGCGATCATGGCGACCGTACTCAACGCGGTCACGGCGACAACAGTGAAAATCGTGTCGCGTTCGGATATGCCGCGTTCTCCCTTGCGCAGGACGGATGTCAGCGCCAGCGCCGCAAATGCCGACCGCACCGCCGGTCAGAATGCCGAAGGCGGCCGGGCGGCCGAAAAAAACGGCCGAGGCCGAGGCCCAGCAGGATGGTTGTCGCCAGACCCCCGATCGCCAGAAAGATCGGGAGTGGTCCGAGCGCCAGCATATCCGAAAGCGTGATGCAAGCTCCAAGCAGCGCCACACCGATCCGCAGAACCGGCCGGGAAGCCAAGGCCACACCGGGAATGAACTTTCCAGCCGGATCAATGAAGTTGAACGCCATTCCCAACGACAAGGCGAACAGCATGACGGGCGCGCCATAGTGAGTGCTCAGAAAGGTCGCTGCCATTGCGACCGTCAGGCAAAGCACCATGCCGGGCATGATTTCGCGCGCGCCCTAGGGCGTCAGAAAACGCGGCCAGACCAAAGTCGTCATTGCCGTCCGGCTCCCCCGAAATAGGCTCCAGGATCGAGGCTGGGCTCCATGGGTCTTGCCTTCCTTGTTCTGTGGGGGTTGTTCAGGCCAGCCGGATCGGCTTTCACGCCTTTTCCGCAAGGTCGCGATAACCGTCGCGCGACTGCGGCAGCTTCATTTCGAGAACTGCCGAGGCGACCTGATTGCGCAGCATCTGCGCCGTGCCGCCGCCTATCGTGAACATGCGCGCATCACGAGCCATGCGTTCCATGGGCAAATTGCGCGAATAACCCATCGCGCCATGGATCTGCAGCGCATCGTTGGCAACCTTGATCGCCGTCTCGGATGCAAGGATCTTGGCCTGGGCAGCTTCCTGCATGCTGGGAAAGCCCGTCCCGGCATTTATCGCCGCCTTGTAGATAAGCGCCTGCGAGGCGGCGAGGCCGATCGACATATCCGCAAGCATCCACTGCAGCCCCTGGAACTCGGCAATCGGTCGACCGAATTGCTCGCGCGCCTTGGCGTAGTCGCGGGCGATCTCGAAGGCACCTTGGGCGATCCCGTGGGCCACGGTCGCAGCACCGACGCGCTGGGCGTTGTAAGCGCTCATCAAGGCGGCGAAGCCACGGCGGAAGCCATGAGGCGGACGCACGACCATGGCTTCGGGCAACTCGAGATCCTCGAAATGCAGATGGGTCTCGGGAATGCCGCGCAGGCCCATGGCCGGCTCGCGCTTGCCAACCCGCAAGCCTTGCGATTCTCCACGAATGGCGATGAACCCGCCAATGCCCTGTTCCTCGCCGTTTTCGATAACGCGGGCAAAGATCAGGTGCACCTTGGAGACGCCGCCTCCGGTGATCCAGTGCTTTTCGCCGTTGAGGATGTAGCGGTCGCCTTTCTTGACCGCTGTCGTAGTCATCTCTGTTGCCGCACTGCCTGCCCCTGGCTCGGTGATGCAGATTGCCGGTTTGTCGCCCGCAAGAACGTAAGGCGCGACCTGCTTCTTTTGGTCGTCAGTACCGTAGGCCATGATCGCGCCGATGCCGCCCATGTTGGCCTCGACCACGATGCGTCCGGTGACCCCGCAGGTCCGGGCCATCTGCTCGATCACCAGGACAGCATCCAGATAGGTCAGCCCTCGACCGCCATATTCCTTCGGGATCGTCATGCCCATGAAACCGGCCTTCGTCAGCTTCTCGATGTTGTCCCAAGGATACTCTTCGGTGCGATCGACTTCCGCCGCGCGCGCGCGCACATGGCCTTCGGCGAGATCGCGCGCTTGGTCCTTAAGCAGCTTTTGGGCGGGGCTGAGCTGAAACATCGAGTGTCTCCTCGTCTGGGGTTAGCTTGCGGCGGGCCGGTGCTTGCGATCGGCGGGCTGGTTCAAAAATTCGTCGAGCACGGCTTTAGTGTCCGCCCCGCAAACCGGCGGCGGGCGACGATAGGTGACCGGCGTCTTCGACATCTTGATCGGGTTGCCGATCAGATCGACAACGCCACTGCCTGCAAGCGGGTGAGGCATGGAAATCTTCATGTTACGCGCTGTGACCTGATCGCTGTCGAAGACGTCTCGCAGCGTATTGATCGGTCCACCGGGAATGCCGTTTGCTTCCATGCTGGCAATCAGGCTGTCCCTGGCCAGGAGACGCAGCTTGTCCGCGACCATCGGGATCAGCGTCTCGCGGTTTTTCAGCCGGGCGGCATTGGTTGCGAAACGCTCGTCGTGTCCAAGTTCGGGGGCTTCGATGAGCTCGCAAAAGCGCCGATACTGGCTGTCGTTGCCCACCGCCACGATGACATGGCCATCGCTGGTTTCGAAAACCTGATACGGTACGATGTTGGGGTGCTGGTTGCCCCGGCGTACCGGAAGCTTGYCCGAAAGCAGATAGTTGGTGCCCTCGTTGATCAGCCACGAGATCTGGGTGTCGACCAGGGCGATGTCGATATGCTGGCCCTCGCCGGACATTTCGCTGTGGCGCAGGGCGGCCAGAATGGCGGTCGCCGCATACATGCCGGTCATGACGTCTGCTATTCCGACCGCCACCTTCGTCGGCTCGCCGTCGGCCGGGCCGGTCAGGCTCATAATGCCGCCATAGCCCTGGGCGAGCAGGTCATAGCCCGGCTTGTCGGCATTCGGGCCGGTCTGGCCGAAACCGGTGATCGAACAATAGACCAGGCGTGGAAATGGGCCTTTCAGGTCGTCATACGAAAGCCCGTACTTCTTGAGTCCTCCGACCTTGAAATTTTCCACTAAGACGTCGCAATGCGCCAGCAGTTCGCGGACGGTATCCGCCCCTTCCTCGGTAGCGATATCGAGTGCAACCGAGCGCTTGTTGCGGTTGGCACAAAGGTAATAGGCGCTTTCCCCGGTGGCATTGCCGCTCTCGTCTTCGACAAAAGGCGGCCCCCAGGCGCGGGTATCGTCGCCGGCACCCGGCTTTTCGATCTTGATGACGTCAGCACCGAGATCGCCCAGAAGCTGGGTGCAACTCGGACCGGCGAGAATCCGGCTCAGGTCGAGAATGCGAACGCCTGCGAGCGGTCCTTGAATATGCACGCTTCCCCTCCTGCCCAGTCGATCGCGGCCACTGTTCCAGCGCGCGTCACCACGTAGTTCGGAGCAGGCATAAATTGAATAAAACGTAGACAACAGCGAGATATTATCTATTTTATCGTGAGAAAATTTAACGCTATTTGTGACCCCATGAACCTTCGCTTTCTTCAGGCCATTGTGGCTATCGCCGAACAACCCAGTTTCACCGCAGCGGCCAGTGCGCTGGGCCTCAGCCATTCGGCCATCAGCTTGCAGGTCAAGACGCTCGAGGAGGAACTGCAGCTTCRGATCGTCGACCGCCGCACAAGACCGCCGACGCTTACCGACACCGGCCTTGCGCTGGTCGAGCATGCGAGGCGGATGCTCAAGATCGCGGATGATATTCGTGCCCTAACCAGCGACGACAGTCTTGTCGGCACTGTGACAATCGGCGTCGTTCCATCGGCGCTCGTGAACCTGATCCCGCCCGCACTTGCCAGGCTTCGACTCGCCCATCCCAAACTGCATGTACGCATCCGCAGCGGACTTTCGGGCGAACTTGCCCAAGCCGTGCGCAACCGGGATATTGACCTGGCCGTTGTTTCGGAGCCGCGCGTCCTGCCGGATGGGCTGGCGTCCTTCCCGATCTGCCAGGAGCCCTTGAATGTCATCGTCCCGCTTTCCATGGCGGAAGCTGCGGACGAAGATGTTCTGCGTACTTATCCCTTCATCTGGTTCAACCGGCGAACCTGGGCGGGACAGCAGATCGAACAGCATCTTCTCGACCGCAAGATCCATGTTCAGCCGGTGATGGAGATCGATTCGATCGAAGCTGTGGAATCGCTTGTCGCGCACGGGCTCGGTATCTCGATCACACCGACCCGAGCTTGCGCGCCCTATAGCGGCAATCAACTGCGGCGCATCCCGTTCGGCACCCCGCAGAAACATCGTTCCCTGATCATGGTGATGCTTGAAAAAGGCCCACGCCAACGGTTGGCGGAAACCCTTTTGCGTGAGCTTCAACAACTCACTGGTCATGGCTGAGTGGTGGGGTGCTAGCGCCCGACCAGGTCCAGCAGCCGGTTCCACTGCATCCCAAGATTAAGGATGGGTGCCCTGAACTGATGCAGAGGAAATCGCCGGATTGGCGTTGCGGGGATGGTTGCCGATCTCGGACAACGGCTGAGCGACCTGCGCGACAGCCGAAGCTGGATGCGGCTCAAGGAGGGCAGTTTCTCCCTGGAAAAATGGACGTTCTACCAGCAGAAGCATGAAGTCATCGTGGCGTCCCTCGTCGACCGCAAAGCTGAAAGCGCGCGAAACGCTTTGCGTCGCCATCTCGGCGGCGTTCGCGCCAACGCGCAGATGGCAATGTCGGATCTCTGACGGGCCGTGCCGGTAGGATGTCTCGCATCGGCCGATTCCGTCGAGCGTAATTTCACATGGAGCAGAGATGAGGGACTTTGAGCAACCCGGGCGTTCGCTTGGTGTCGGACGGGAAGGTATGGCTGCGACCTCGCATCCCGCGGCAACGCTTGCCGCGGTCGATATACTGCGACAGGGCGGGAACGCGGTCGACGCGGCAGCTGCAGCCTGCGCCGTGCAATGCGTCGTGGAGCCCGGCTCAACCGGTATCGGCGGCGATTGCTTCACCCTGCTCGCCCGCGACGGCTCCGACGACGTCATCGCCTGTTCGGGACGGACGCCAGCGGCTGCGGACCTCGCCTGGTATGTCGATCGCGGGATAACCCAGATCGAACGCAGCTCCGCGCACGCTGTCACGTTGCCGGGAGCGGTCGAGGCCTGGTCCCGTCTGGTTGCCGACCATGGCCGCCTGGATCTGGCCGAGGTGCTTGCGCCGGCGGTGCGGTTGGCTGCCGAGGGTTACGTCGTCTCCCCGCCCGTCGCCTTCGATACGACCAATCAGGCCGACCTGCTGCGCGCCGATCCGACCGCGCGGCGTATCTTCCTCGACGGCGACCAGGCACCAAAAGCAGGGAGCGTGCGGCATCAGCGCGAGCTTGCCGACACACTTGTCGCCATCGGGCGCGACGGACCCGAAGCGTTCTACCGCGGAGCGGTGCCTGCATACCAAGGCGGACTTTGCAGATGCCCAAGGCGATTATGTCCAGCCGATAAAAACCCGGTTCGGCGGCCATGACATCTATGAATGCCCGCCGAGCGGGCAGGGCGTCGTTGCCCTGATGAACCTGAACATCCTGTCCTGCTTCGACAGGAAGGGTGATCCGCTTTCCGTAGATCGTCTTCATGTCGAGATCGAGGCGACGCGCCTCGCCTATGCTGCCCGCGACAAGTTCCTTGCCGATCCGGGCCATGCCGAAGTTCCTGTGGACTATCTCCTGTCCGAACGACTGGCAGCCGAACTTGCGGCACAGATCCGCCTCGATCGGGCAATGGGCGTGCTGCCTTCGTTCGACAGCGTCGAGCACAAGGATACCGTCTTCATCGCAGTCATCGACCGCGACCGCACGGCGGTCAGCTTCATCAACTCCATCTTCCATCCCGCAGCGGCGTGCTCTTTCACAATCGCGGTCAGAGCTTTGTCCTGGAACCCGGACACGCCAATGCTATAGCGCCGCGCAAACGCCCGATGCACACGATCATTCCCGGAATGGTCTGTCGCGACGGGCGCGCCATCATACCCTTCGGGGTGATGGGCGGTCATTATCAGGCGATGGGCCATGCGCACTTGCCGTCCAAGGTGTTCGACGACGGCTTGGTTCTTCAGGCTGCCATCGATCTGCCGCGGTTGTTTCCGCTCGCGGGACGAACGTCGTCGAGATTGAGGCACGACTGCGAACGCTCGTCGGTCCCGAGTTGGAGCGGCGTGGTTTCACGCTCAAGGCGCCCAATCTGGATCGACTGGGAACGGGGCACGCTGCTTGGAGGGTCGGATCCTCGCAAGGACGGCTGCGCCCTCGCTTTCTAGTCTGGCGTTTCCTCAAGTCGGATGACGACTGGCAGCGGTTTGAACGAGCCGGCTCCGCCCCAGCGCTTGCACGGAATAATCAGGTGCCAGCGCCATCGCCAGGTTTGCGACAAGCTTGCCGGAAAATGCGCCGGCGAGATTGCCGAAGAAATGCCCGGTGTTGACGATCAGGCCGTCGATGCCGCAGGACGCGTCGATCACTGGAAGACCGTCTGGTGTCTGAGCGACAATTCCTGCCCACTGCCGAACGATCGGCAGGCCGGCCATGGCGGGGAAATTGCGGCTCATGATCGAGCAGGCTATCGCCTGACCTGCAACCGTCGCTTGATCAAGGTCACTTCCAATCTCGTAGGCGCATCCGAACTGCAGGGATCCGTCCGGAAAGCTGGCGATCTGTTCGGTGAAGCCGAGGTCTGGACGGATACTTTCGGACGGGTCGCGGGGCAGGGCGTCGGGGTTGATGGCAGGCGGCGTGAAGAAGCGAAACAGCGACTGGCCGGCAACGACGGGTCCGATGCGAAACGGCGCGGGGGTCGTTTCCGCTGCCTCGAAACGGGTCAGCTGGAACGGAATGGCAAGCCCAAGTGGTTCGAGCAGATCGTTGGACCATGGCCCCCCGGCAATGACGACGATGCGGCTTTCGCTTTCGGTGCAGTCAGCCAGCCTGACACCGCGGCATGCGGAATCCGTGGCCATGACGGCCGAGACGCGCGCTGCCTTGATGAGGTCGCCCCCTTCCTGCTGAAAGGCTTCGGTTAGGCGGCGCACGAGCAGCCTCGTGTCCTGGTGAGCATCAAGTGGGTTCCATACTGCGCCTGACACCGACGGCCCGATATCTGGGCACAGCTCGAGCAACTTGGCGCGGTCGAGCAGTTCGACGGGCAGGCCGGCCTTGTTGCGATCGTCGGCGAACGCCCTTGCAACGGGTTCGAATTCCTCGTGGCGGTAGATGATGAGGCCGCCGCAAGAACGAAATCCGAAATCGGGTAGTTGCTCCGCGAGCGCTTCGGCGAACTGGCGACAGGCGCGCGAAAACTCCATCGCCAATCCGGAGGCCTTGGTCTGCAGCAACAGGAAACCGGGATTGCGGCCCGACGCCGCCCAGCCTGGATGGTGCGCATCGATCAGAGCGACCGATAGTCCGGCCTTGCGCAGATAGTAGGCGCCGGCGGTTCCGGCTATACCGGCGCCGACCACGATGGCGTCGAAACCGCGCTTCACGACCATGGCAGGCCAGCGTCTTCGAGTTGTACTGCCAGGCGCTCGAGAAATACCCGGCAGCGGTCGATCTCGGACATGTCGAGGAATTCGTCCGGTTTGTGAGCCTGCTCGATGGAGCCCGGCCCGCAGACGACGGAGACAACGCCGGCTCTGCTACTGAACAGGCCAGCTTCCGTGCCGTAGGCCACTTTGGCGTGGTCGTTGCGGCCGACAAGCCGCTTCACGAAGGTCACGGCCGGATGGTCGGCATCGGTCGAAAGGCCGACGAACTCGACTATCGGTTCGATCAGGATCCGGGCCTCGGGCGCGACAGCTCGCATGCTTGGCAGGATTTCCGTCTCGGCGTGGTTGCGGATGCGTTCGATCAGCGCGCGCGCGTCCACTTTTGGCAGCGAGCGGATGTCGAACGCGAACTCGCAGTGGTTCGGGATGATGTTCAAAGCAGTGCCGCCGGAAATGGTGGTTACCGACAGCGTGGTATGTGTGACGTCATAGGCTGTGTCATGCGGCCCGGAATGCGCCTGCTCGTTCGATAGGCTCGTGATGAAGGCAACGAGCTCGGCCGCGTATTCGATGGCGTTGACGGCGATCGGAGCGAGGCTGGAATGGGCGCTCATGCCAGCCACTGTCGCGCGGTACATGCCTCCGCCCTTGTGACCGACCACGACCTGCATGAGGGTTGGCTCGCCGACGACGCATAGCGCCGGCCTAACCGGCATGGCGGCGATGCGGTCGACCAGGCTGGTGACGCCGGTGCAGCCGAGTTCCTCGTCGTAGGAGATCGCGATGTGGATCGGGGCCTTCAGGTTGCGCTGTGTCAAGCTTGGCACGGCGGCCAGGACGATGCCGATGAACCCCTTCATGTCGCAGGCACCACGACCATGGATGCGTCCGTCCGCCTCGCGCAGCGTAAACGGATCACTGGCCCAATCCTGCCCGTCGACAGGAACGACATCGCTGTGCCCGGACAGGATGATGCCTGGTGTGTTGGCCGGCCCGATCGTCGCCCACAGATTGCCCTTGGTGCGATTGGCATTCCAGATGATGTCGCTGGCGACACCGTGCCTCTCCAGAAATGCCTCGACGTAGGACAGCAGGCCGCAATTTGGGTCGCGCGAGACAGTCGGAAACCCGATGAGGTCGCCAATGATTGCGATGCAGTCTTCGGATGTGGGACCCGGATGGCTGGTCATCGCATTATCGATCGGTGGGGGTGAAGATGGGCAGGGGAGGCAGGTCTTCGCGCGAGCGCCAGGCGAGCTTCACCCGGTCGCCGATCCGCGCCGGGCCGGGTTCGATGTTGGTGAGCAGCCTCGGGCCCTCGTCGAGATCGACCAGCGCGATCATATAGGGCGGGGGCAGTTCGCTGATGACCGGGATGCGCACCGTGGAGAGCGAATAGATCGTGCCTGTGCCCTTAGCGTCCACCCATTCGAGCGCGGTTGCCTCGCAGGCGAGGCAGAAAGGTCTGGGATAGAACTGGTGCGACGAGCACGCGACACAGCGCTGGACGATCAGGCGGTGTTCGAAACATGCCTTCCAGAAGGGTTCGGTGGTCGGGTCGGCAACGCCGATGTCGGAAAGGGAAGGGGTGTCAGTCACGGGCAAGCACCACGGTGGAAGCGGTTGAAAAGGCGAGGCCTCCGGTCCCATGCGCGACGGCGATCTCGGCGTCTGTCACCTGGCGGGCGCCCGCCTCTCCGCGCAGCTGCCGCACCGCCTCGATGAGAAGCAGGATGCCGAGCGCCCCGGGATGGCAGTAGGACAGCCCGCCGCCTGAGGTCATGCTTGGCAGGCTGCCGCCGGGTCTCAGCCGGCCTTCGGCGACGAAGGCGCCGGCCTCGCCCTTGCCGCAAAAGCCCAGGTCCTCGAGATAGAGCAGCACGGCGTGGGTGAAATTGTCGTAGGGTTCAAAGACATCGACGTCGCCGGGCTTGATGCCGGCCATGCCCAAGGCTTCCCGGCCGGAAACCACGCCCGGCGTCACGGTCAGGTCCGGGCATTGGGCAACGTGCCATTGCATGTGGCTTTCGCCGGCACCGAGGATGCGCACAGGCCGCTTGGCGGCGTTGCGCGCCCGATCCTTCCGCGCGATGACGATGGCGCCGCCGCCATCGGTCACCAGGCAGCAGTCGAGCTTGCGCAGCGGATCGCAGAGCATTGGCGAAGCCATCACGTCTTCGATGGTCAGCGGATCGCGCACCCATGCTTTCGGATTGAGTTTTGCCCATTCCCGCGCCGTGACGGCGATCTCGGCAAGATGCTCAAGTTTGGCATCATACTGATACATGTAGCGCGCAGCACTCAGCGCGTAATGGCCGATTGGAAAGTGGATGCCAAAAGGCGCTTCGAATTGCGCCGCAAGCGAACCGTCCATACTGGCTGCCACGCGTTTGCGGTTGCGGCGGCTTCGTTGCCGCGAGGCATAGCCGATCAGCGCGACGTCGCACCGGCCCGTCGCGATGGCGAGCATGGCATGGTGCACGAAGAACTCGAACGACGCGCCACCCATGTCCGACGATTCGGCGTAGCGTGGCTGCACGCCGAGATATTCGCCAAGTTGGACCGAGCCCTCTTCCCCCATATAGTTGGTGAAGATGCCATCGACGTCCTTGAAGCTCAGGCCGGCCTCGTCCAGCGCCTTGCGCGCGGCAAGCGCGACCATTGAGAACTCGCTTTGGTCGAGTACCTTGCCCAAGGGCGTCTCGGCAACGCCGACGATGTAAACCGGCGAATTGATCAGCGCATGCGGCATCATCGACCCCGGATTCTGTGATGAGGGCTGTCGATGCGACGCTTGTATCGCGCGGTTTTGTCCGATCCGACAAGCAAGATGGTCCCTCCACGATGCGCACCGCAGCCCATGGGCTGGACGCAACTTCGCGCTGCTGGGCTAGCCGGATGTCCAGCTTGCCTCGGTGATCAAAAGAAAATAAGAAGTCTGACAACATGAATATGAAGTCAATATCAATTATTTGATTTGCTCGCTTGCCCCTGTACGGTCGTCGCTCCTGTCGATGGTTGATAATCGGTGAGGCAGGTGCAATATCGGATCATGGAGGACGTTTTGAATGGCCATGCGGGCGAAGCAAGTCGAAACGGCGCTTATCCCAAATCTCGGTTGCGACCGATATGCAGATTATCTTGCCGAGGGGCTCGGTTCATTGTCCTTTTCCACCAAGGGCGACAGGACAAAGTACCGGCTGAAGATCGCTGCCGCGCGCGCGCTTGAAGAGATCGGCTATCAGGACCTGAAAGTCTCAGATGTCTGTTCCTATGCCGAAGTCGCACTTGGCACGTTCTATGTATATTTTCGCGACAAGAACGAAATTGCGACGGAGGTCGTTCTCGACTTTGTCGATTATCTCTATGAGAGAGCCCGGCAGGTCGGTGGTGGCAACAACGAATTCGAAGCCATCATGAATACCAATCGCCTCTTTATTTCGGCCTATCAGGCCAATCCTGGGCTGATGCAATGCCATGTGCAACTTCAGAGCCAGCTTCCGGAATTTCGCAAATTGTGGCAGCCCCGCCACCGCAAGTGGATCGAAGGCCTCGCCCGCTCAATTTCACGGCGTGGCAACTACAGCGACACCATGCCGGGTTCGGCAATGACGGTGGCGCGCGCCCTGGAGGGGATGGTGTTCCACTATCTCTATTCCATCATCGTCACCAAAGATTCGGTGATGGAGGAAGACAAGTTCGAGCCAGACGAACTGGCGCTGATGCTGTCGACGCTGTGGTATCGAGCGGTCTACTGCAAGGACCCACCGAACGTGGCGTGACCGCCGGCGAGCCGGCTAGCGCCCGTTTCCGAAATGCGAGATGGTCCGTGTGAACTTCACGCGATCACCCGCAACCTGCCAAAGCTAGCCAGCGTCCACGGGCGCGTGTTGCCTGCAGGTCGACCTGGCAAGGGCGCTGACGATCAGGAGCATATCGTGGATCGAGATTGCGCGCCCCCCCCAGGCTCAGGCGTGGCGATGTGTTTGTGCGCCGCCGGAATGTGCCCCTCAAGGAGGGCTCTGGTTCCCGCTCCGACAGGGCTCGCGGCGTCCGAAAATTACAGCTGTAGTGCAGGACCCTCCAATCGGAAGTGCGCCGGCAATGCTGAAGCTGTTTGGCCGTCCCGAAAACCCCATGGATTGCCGGGCTGTTGATTGATTTTGCAGTAACGCTGGACGAGGCAGTCGGATCGATTTTCGCGAAGCGTGATGGGGCTTTGTTGCTCCCGTAGGCCGGCTTTCGTCATCATCCAGCAGGGCAGAACAACAACCCGATCGCCTTAAAAATGATATTGACTTCATATTCATTTCGACGTTTTCTGTTGTCGATTGATGCAGCGGGTGCGGCAGCGCACCGGTTCCGGGAAGAGTCCGGAACAGCGCCTGGACGTTTGCGAGAGAGGCGGGAACATAGCATGCGAAACGGTGTCGTATATTGTTGGGCGGCGAGGGCTCTTCGCGCCTTTTTTGGCGGGCGGGTGTCGTGACGAGCGGGCGGCTTGCCGGGCGCGTTGCCATTGTCACCGGGGCCGGCCGCGGGCTGGGCCGCTCATATGCGCTTGCGCTGGCGAGTCATGGCGCTGCGGTCGTGGTCAACGATCTGGGCGGCGATCTCAACGGTTTGGGGCGCGATTCGACGCCCGCCCAGGGTGTCGTCGCGGAGATCCTGGCGCAAGGCGGCAAGGCCGTCGTCAGCGGCCACGACGTTGCCGACTGGAGCGAGGCCGCGGCGTTGATCCGGCAGGCCGTGGATACGTTCGGTGACTTGCATGTGCTGGTCAACAATGCGGGGATTTTGCGTGACCGATTGCTTGCCAACATGTCGGAAGAAGAGTGGGACTCGGTCATCCGTGTCCATCTGAAGGGGCATGCAGCGCCGGCACGACACGCGTCGGAATACTGGCGCAACGCTTCGAAAGGCGGTGCCAAGGTGGCGGCCAGCGTGGTGCACACCACGTCGCTCGCCGGATTGATCGGCAATTTTGGCCAGGCGAACTACGCCTCCGCCAAGATGGCGGTCGTCGGTCTGTCGCGTACACTGGCGCTGGAAGGCGCCAAATACGGCGTTCGCTCCAATGCCGTGTCGCCGTCGGCCCGCACGCGGATCGAGCCGTCTTTGCAACCGCCGCCGCAGGATGTTTTCGACGTGTTCGACCCAGACAACGTTTCGCCGCTGATCTGCTGGCTGGCGCTGGAGAACTGTCCGGCGACCGGGCAAGTGTTCCAGGCCTACGGCAATCGGGTCGAGGTCATTGCCCCTAGCGCGATCGAGGTCGACGTTAAAACCGATGGTCGCTGGAGGCTGGAAGATCTGGAGCAGGCGCTGAACCATCGGCTGCCGAAGCTTCCGCGACTGGGTGATTTTGTCGAGGGACTTGCGTGATGTATTCAAGCAATTCTGCTGTCGCAGCCGTTCCGTTGGGCTTGTCGCGGGATTCGGAAGAATTTCGGACGAGCAGTCACCGGCTTGCGCAGTTCGCGCGGTCGGTCAACGACGAAAACCCGAGGCATCTGGCGGGCGAGTTCGCACCGCCGGTTTTCGCACATGTGCCGGTCATGCAGAGCATGGTCGAGGTTCTCGGGAAGTCGACATCGGCATTCGTGCTGCATGGCGAACACGACTTCGTTTTCCACATGCCGATCGTCGCTGGCCAGCGGCTGTTCACCGTCTCAACGCTGATCGGTGCCCGCGGCACGCGTGCCGGGGTGGCACTCGTCATCCGCTCCGAAACAGTCACTCATGACGGCGGAGCAGTCTGCACCCAATACACCACCTGCCTGATCCAGGGCGCTGCGCAGCAAGACTCCCGTGGCGTAAGTGTGCCGCGACGACCGGTGATCGCCAGGGCTGCCGTCTCATCGGCGCTCTATATGCTCGCACCGGACCAGACCCGCCGCTATGCCGATGCCGCGCGCGACTATTCGCCCTATACGATCGACCCGGCGGCGGCGGCCAAGGCGGGCTTTCCCGCACCGCTCGTCCACGGCATGTGCACACTGTCCTTCGCGGCGCGTGCCATCGTCGACCACCACTGCGGTGGCGCCACGTCTCTGCTCAGGCGGCTCGGATGCCGCTTCGCCCATCCGCTGTTTCTGACCTCCGGGCAAACGATCAACGTGGATCACTGGCCGGGCGGCGAGGGGCTGGTCGGCTTCGAGGCAACCGACGCCGAAGGCAATATCGTGATCAAGAACGGGTACGCACAGGTGTCGTCATGAACAGCACCCCGACCGCATCGACCGAGCGGATGGAACTTGGCGTTGCCAGCCTGTCGCAGCGTCCGGCGAACTGGATTACGCATCAAAACATCGCTCCCGACTGGAGTGCCGTGCCGTACCAGTCGGTGATCGAGATCGTCAGCAAAGGCTGCCTCGAGGACCCGGAGCGGCCGGCGATCATCATCGACGGTGGCCCGGTCATGACGCGGCGCGAATTTCTTGACCGCTGCCAGCGCTTCGCCGGCTATTTGCGCGGCATTGTCACGGCCGGCGACCGTGTCGTCGTCATGCTCGACAACCGCCTCGAATTCATGATCGCGCTGTTCGGCATCGTGGCCAACCGCTGCACACTGGTGTCGATCGCGCCGACCGCCATGCAGTACGATGCCGGGCACATCGTTGCCGACGCGGCGCCGGTCGCGGCGATCGTCGGTAAGCCGCAGTTGCCGATCATCGAGGCAGTACGCGGCAACGCGCCGGGCCTGGAGCACATCATCCTGGTTGACGGCGACGAGCCGCAAGGGCTGTCGGCCTACTCCGCCGAGCCGCTCGATTTCGCAACCGCGCAATGCCAGCGCGAAGACATCATCACCGTCTACTACACCTCTGGCACGACGGGCGCGCCAAAAGGATGCATGCTACACCATGGCTGGTGGCTGCGGGTGATAGACCTCGATCTGCGGCTGTTCCGCCGTGGCTGGCAGGATCGGCAACTCTGCTGCCTACCATTCTATTATGCTGACCCCGCCATCCAGCTTCTCACTTCGCTCGCCTCGCGCGGCACGATGGTGGCGATGCGCCGCTTCTCGGTCTCCAGATTCTGGGAGGTGGTGACGACCTATGACGCCACCGAGATTCTTTCGATCGCTTCGATTCCGGCGCTGCTGATGAAGGGCGAACCCGGCCCGGCCGAACGCAACCACCGCATCCGTCTCGCCATCCATGCAGGCCTGCCGAAAGAACTGCATCAGGAGATGCTGGAGCGGTATGGTTTTCTCTGGCATAATCAGTATGGCAGCACTGAAGGCGGCATCATGAGCCGCGTTCCCAATCATCTTGCTGACGAACTGGTCGGGACCGGCACAATGGGCATCGAGCCGCCCGGCGTGTCCATCCGCCTCGTTGACGACAACGATGTCGATGTGCCCGACGGCGAGGCTGGGGAGTGCCTGATCAGCGGACCTGATCTTTATGCCGGCTACCTCAACCGGCCAGAAACCACCGAAGAAGCTAATCGCGGCGGCTGGTATCATTCCGGCGATGTTGCGCGCCGTGACGACAGGGGGCTGCTCTATTTCGTCGGGCGCAAGAAGGAGATCATCCGGCGTTCGGGCGAGAACATTTCGGCCGCCGAGGTCGAAGGCGTGCTGCGCTCGCATCCCAAGGTGGTCGAAGCTGCGGTGGTGCCGGTGCCCGACCAGCTTCGCGGCGAAGAGGTCAAGGCCTACGTTCACCTGAAGCCCGGCGAGACGCTGCCGCCTGAGGAAATCGTCGCGTTCTGTCGGGCTAACCTCGCCGCGTTCAAGATTCCGCGCTTCATCGAATACCGCGAAACGGACTTCGAGCGGACGCCCTCGATGCGCGTGCAGAAGCAGAGCCTGCTCCAGGCGAAGAGCGACCTGCGCGTCGGCGCTTGGGACCGCGAGACCGGCGGCATGGGGATCTGACCATGCAGATGTCCGGCAATGACCAGGCGGGGGGGACGATGCAATCCTGCGATCTGCTCATCGTACACGGCCACATCCTGTCCATGGACGGCGAGCGTAGAATCTACCCGGACGGTGCGCTCGCCATCCGCGGCAAGCGCATCGCCGCCATCGGGCCGAGCCGCTTGATCGAAAAGCAATGGCGTGCCGCTCGGCGGATCGACGCCCAGGGCGGTACGATCCATCCCGGTTTCATCGATGGGCACTATCACGCCAGCCTGCATCTCACCCGCGGCTCCATCCCCGACAGCCCCAACCCGCCAAAAGAAGAGGGCAGGGGTAGGCCAGGCGTCTTCGCGCGATGGTTGAACGCCGTCACCGACGAGGACGAGTATTCCAGCGCACTGATGGCTTCGGCCGAAATGGCACGCAACGGCTTCACCGGCTTTGTCGATGCCGCGACCAGTTTTTCGCCCGATGCCGTCGCCAGCGCGGCCGAAGCAGTTGGCATCCGCTGCTCGGTATCGGACTGCATKCTGTGGGATCTCGTCGGCGGCGAGCCTATGGCGGCCGACATCAAGCGAGCCCCATGCGACGGCGCCCGCGCACGCCGGGAACTCGGCGGCCAGCTCAAGCGCAACCGTGACAAGGACGGTCTCGTGCGCGGGCATGTCGCGCTCTATGGCAGCGGCAGCGCATCGGAGGAACTGATGCGCGAGGCCAAGGCGCTCGCGGACCGTGAGGGTTCCGTCTACCACCAGCATCAGAGCCTCACGGTCGCCGAGGCCGACTTCGATCGCCAGCGTTTTGGCAAGCCGGCGCTGGTCCACTTTGCCGAGCAGGGGCTGATCGGTAAAAACAGCGTGTTCACCCACATGAACATCCTGGATGCGAGCGAGGTCGAGGCGGTCTCGGCAAGTGGCATGGCACTCGTTTGGCACCCCGGAAACGTCATGTACTACGCCATCTCCCAGACCGGCAGGAGCGCGTTTCCTGGATTGCATCGACGTGGCACCTCGGTGGCATTTGGCACCGATATCGCCAAGGTCTGGGCGTTTGGCGATCTTGGTTTCATCGCTTACCTGGTGAGCCGGGAATGGGGCGAGTACCTCACGTCGGAAGCCATACAGGAGATGTTCACGCTGGGCGGCGCCAGGGCGTTGGGCTTGAAAGACGAAGTCGGCAGCCTCCAAGTGGGCAAGCGCGCAGACATCGTCATCCGGACGAACGCGCTCCCCGATTCGCAGCCCAATGTCGATGCCGTGCGCCAGCTTGCGCTGGTCTCGCGCACCAAAGGCGTTGATACAGTTCTGTGCAACGGCGAGGTGATCGTTCGGCATGGCCGGCTGGTCAGGCTCGATGAATCCGAAATCTATCGACAGGCGCGGAAATCGGCCGAAGCTGTCGCCGTGCGCGCCGAGATCAAACCGAGCAACAGCTGGCCGCTTGTCACCTGACTATTCTGGTCCAAGTTATGCGCGCGATCGATTGTGAAAGTTGGGCTGATGACGAACGTAGAATTATCCAATGTTTCGTTCTGCTGTTGTCGTGTCGCGGCAACCTGGTAAGGGGAGGTCCGGCGTGATCTCGGTTGGCGACATCATCGAGGAATGGATGTTCACGGTCGAGGCCGGCAAGATTCGCGAATTCGCGCGTGCGGTGCGGGATATTCACGGCGGTGGTGAAGAGGTGATCGCGTCGTCGACGTTTCCGGTGGTGGCGTCCGCGGGCTTCGTCGAGCGGCTGATCACCGAAATCCTTAAGCTCGATCGTAGCCGTACGGTTCATGGCGCACAGCAGTACGAGTATTTCGCGCCGATACGCGCCGGCGACCGGCTGTGCTGCCGGGCACGTATGGTGGCCGACGAGATACGGACCGGGCGGCGCGGCGGACGCATGCGCGTGGTTAGTATCGAGACCGAATTCGCGTCCGTTGCGACCGGGAAAATCGTCTGCCGGGAAACCATGACCACCATCCAGACGGAGACGAACCAGTCATGACGCCGCCTGCGCCAATCGTCTTTGCTCCGCTAACGCGAACCGACTTTGTCCGCTACGCCGGCGCCTCGGGGGATTTCAATCCGCTGCATCACGATGCACGATTCGCCGAAGCCGCCGGGCTCTCCGATGTGATGGGTCACGGCATGCTTTCGGCCGGACTGCTCGCGTCGGCTGTCAGTGCATGGTTCGGGGCGGGCAGCATCCAGAAATTCTCGGTCCGTTTTCAAAAGCCGGTCTGGCCCGGCGACAGGCTCACCGCCTCTTGCGATATCGAAGCTGTTCGAAGCGAAGGCGGGGAGATGGTAGTGGATCTTACGCTGAAACTGGCGCGGGAGCCCTACGATATCGTGATATCGGGTACGGCTCTGGTCTTCACCACCCGATCGCTTCTTGATGACATGCCGAAGTCCCTAGGAAAACAAGGAAAATGAGGGAACTTTGATGCCTTCCAATACAGTACAGGTACGCCTCGCGCATGCGCAGGATCGCGATGCCTTCCTCGAAATGTGGGCGGATTTCGTGGCGCTCGCGCCGTCGGAGCCCGGCGATCGCAGCATGGGCGAAGCCAACTGGGCACGAATCCTGGATGCGGATACCCCGCTGGAATGCATTGTTGGAGTCGATGACCATGGCATGCAGCTAGGCTTTGTCTTGTTCCTTGCCTTCCCCTTCACCTGGAGCAATGGTGATGTCTGCTATTTGCAGGACATCTATGTTCGTTCCGAGAGCCGGGGCAAAGGTGTCGCCCAGGCGATGATCGATCATCTCCATGAGATTGCTCGGACGATGGGCTGGTTCAAGATTTTCTGGATGACGCAGTCCGACAACTATCCGGCCCAGCGGCTTTACGAAAAGGTCGCAGAACGAAAGGACTATATCCGTTACGACCTTGTCGTTCGCGCGCCTTAAAGTTCGCTCCTATTCGGCGCCACCGCTGCAATCACCAGGTCATCGCGGCAATTGGCGGCTTGGTCCCATCGGGAATGGGACTTTTGTAGTTGGCCTTGCCTGCGCGTTTTTCGTGCGCGGCCTTGGCCTTGGCGATCAAGTCCTTGTCGTGGATTGCATCGACCGCGGTGGCCGCCATTGCCTTGGCGGCATGGACCATCCCCTTGAGCGCGGCGGGGCTCTTGCCCTGCGCAACCAGTTGCCATGAGTGGAAGGGTGTGCCGATGGCAAAATTGGCCCCGTTCAACTGCACGGTCGGCACTACCCAGCTCACATCAGCGACATCTGTCGAGCCCATGCTGATCGCCTTGAGCATCGAGGGGTCACTGGCCACGATGAAATCGGCCAATGCCTTGTCGGGATCGACTTCACGACCGAAGGAAACAAAGGCATGACTGATCTCTTCGGGTGACAAGGTCCTCTGGATTTCCCTGGCGAAGTTGGCATCGGCCTCGTCGAATTCCGGTGCGCCAAGCTTGACGATGTTGCGCGCCATGATCTCTTGTAGTGGGCCGCACGGGATGTAGTTGGCGACGGCGCTGATCACCTCGATGGTGACCTTGGTTTCCGTCATCAGCGCGGCACCCCGGGCAATGTTCTTGACCCGCTCGAGCAAGCCAAACATCTCATCCAGGTTCCTGGCGCGCACGGCGTAGCGAACCTTGGCATAACCCTGCACGACATTTGGGGCGATGCCGCCGCCGTCGAGCATGGCGTAGTGAACCCGCGCATCGCTCGGCATGTGCTCGCGCATATAGTTGACGCCGACATTCATCAGCTCGACCGCATCCAGTGCGCTGCGGCCGAGATGGGGGGCTTCCGAGGCATGGGAGGAGCGCCCGAGGAATGAGAAATCGACCCGCGTATTGGCTAGGGTTTCGGACGACCAGAGTTCCACGGCCGCAGCAGGATGCCAGGTAATGGCGAAGTCGACGTCGTCGAAAAGGCCGGCCTTGACCATGAAGGCCTTGGCCGCTCCGCCTTCTTCTGCGGGACAGCCATAATAGCGCACGGTGCCAGGTAGCTTGTTTTCGACCAGCCAGTTCTTGACTGCGGTTGCCGCCAGCAAGGCGCCGGCCCCGAGCAGGTTATGTCCACAACCATGCCCATTCCCGCCACTTGTAACAGGCTGATGCTGGGCGATACCTGCCTGTTGGCTAAGCCCGGGCAACGCATCGTATTCACCCAGAAAAGCAATCACCGGGCCGCCGTTTCCGGCTTCGCCCATGATGGCCGTCGGGATGTCGGCGAGATTCGACTTGACCGCAAAGCCCTGCCGTTCGAGTTCGGCCAGATGCTCCTTTGACGAGCGCTGTTCCATGTAGCAAGTCTCGGGCATTCCCCAAA
The DNA here is from genome assembly GCF_056401815.1 of Aminobacter sp. P4_D5. Taxonomy (NCBI): domain Bacteria; kingdom Pseudomonadati; phylum Pseudomonadota; class Alphaproteobacteria; order Hyphomicrobiales; family Phyllobacteriaceae; genus Aminobacter; species Aminobacter sp. P4_D5. Next base: position 31,509 of record NZ_JBFUIP010000058.1, read on the forward strand.
TGCGATCCGACAACTCGATCAGTTCGTCCTTCTTCTCGTCGACATAGTCCCAGATTTCCGGGGTATTTTTCATGTCGCCTCATCACCCTTGTTTACGAACGCCGCACGAGCGACTGGAAGGACGGTGCCTGCATTGCTGCCTGGTTTGCGGTGTTGCCATCTTGTGCGATCCAGCACTTGTTGACCGGCCATTCTGCCGAGAACCGGTTCGAGGCCGTGGCGGCTCCAGACATATGGTTTGTTGTGCCGCACCGCCGTCAGCCGCAAGCCCAATGGCTAAGCGCGTGCGCAAAGATTCCCCAACATGAAAGTGAAGTCAATGTCAGTTGCCTGGCTTCGATTGACCGCCGGGGCGGTGCCGTTTCGACCGATGGGAGCCGTTGATATCGACGCTGTCCTCATGGGCTCTTTCGTCACCTGAGCGGCAGAGCGTTCCAAAATCAACCAGAATGACACCGGATTCGAGGGTTTCGTCGTGACCGGCGTTCGCCGAATCCTGCGAGCAGCCTTATTGCATTCGGCGGGATCCATCAGCTTGACCAGAGACGATTAATGAATATGATGTCATTATCATTTTACTGCCGTTCCTCCGGATTTAGAGATGGGATGGCCGGGCTGGTTGATCGCAGGGCGGGGTTTGCTTGAAGAGGTGGTGATCGGTTCCTGCCGGCTGCAGGCGGTTCACCGTAAATCCGACGCCGCGATGTCTGGCCTCGGATCGGGAGGAGCACGATATGTTCGGATATAGTATCCCATGACTGGTCTGCTTGAGGTCGATAATCTGACGACGGTTTTTCACACGCATAGCGGAACGCTTCATGCGGTGAACGGGATCAGTTTCGATCTGGACGAAGGCGAGTTGCTTGCCGTAGTCGGAGAGAGCGGCTCAGGCAAGAGCGTTGCCATGATGTCGCTCGTGCAATTGCTGACGAGCCCCCCGGCCAGGATCTCTGGCGGCCGCGTGATGTTCCAGAATCATGACCTCACTAAGCTGAGCGCATCGGAGATGCGCGAGATCCGCGGCTCGCAGATCGGCTTCATCTTCCAGGATCCGATGACGTCGCTCAATCCTGTATTCACGGTCGGGTTCCAGATCATGGAGCCGCTGCGCGAGCACATGGGGCTTTCAAAGAAGGCAGCCCGCACGCGCGCAGTCGAGCTGCTGGAACTGGTCGGTATCCCTGGCGCAGCCAAAAGGATCGACGACTACCCGCACCAGTTTTCTGGCGGAATGCGGCAGCGGGTCATGATCGCGATTGCACTTGCCTGCGACCCCAAGGTTCTGATCGCCGATGAGCCGACAACCGCGCTAGATGTGACCGTGCAGGCCCAGATACTGGAGCTTGTCCGCGATCTGCGCCGGAAGCTCGGCATGGGCATCATATGGATTACGCATGATCTCGGCGTGGCGGCGGGCATCGCCGATCGTGTCATGGTCATGTATGGAGGGCAGGTGATCGAGCACGCCAATGTGCGCGATCTCTTCAAGAATCCGCAGCATCCCTACACCAGAGCGCTGCTTGAGGCGCTGCCTAGCCGTCACCGGGCCGACGAAAACTTGCACAGTGTCCCCGGACAGCCGCCGCTTCTGTGGCAGCATCCGGCGTCTTGTGCCTTCGCGCCGCGCTGCAGCCACGTCTTTGAAAAATGCTGGCAGCGCAATCCCTTCCGGATCGAGCTGAATGACGGCCACGATGTGGCCTGCTGGTGGGACCCCCAGACAGGTGGAGCGCGCGATGTCGACTGAGGCGAGTCAGTCGACACAGGTCGTGTCCGAGGGTCATCCGCTGGTTCGTGTTGAGCGCCTGGCCGTGCATTTCCCGGTGTATAGGGGCCTCCTTCGCCGGCAGGTCGGGGCGGTCAGGGCTGTCGACGGATTGAGCTTCGATATCCGCAAGGGCGAGACGCTGGGGCTCGTGGGCGAAAGCGGTTGCGGAAAATCGACGACGGGCCGCGCCTTGTTGCGGCTGTGCTATGCGACCG
>NZ_JBFUIP010000059.1:0-33327 GCF_056401815.1 Aminobacter sp. P4_D5
CAGTAGTAGGGAACACCGAGCAACGAGAACAGCTCGAAAGCCACATCGGCCTTCAGCTTGGCATGCTCCATCGTCTCGCCAAACCAGGGCCGTTCGAATGTCTGGCCGCCGAACGGATCGCCGCCCGGCCAGGCGAAGGTGTGCCAATAGGCCACGGCAAAGCGCAGATGATCTTCGAGGCGCTTGCCGAGCACGATTTCGTCGGGATTGTAGTGGCGGTAGGCCAGCGGGTTGGTGCTGCTGGTGCCTTCATATTTGACGGGCTTGATGTCGCCGAAATAGCCGGTGCTCATAGGGGGGACTCCTTTCAATGAGTGCCGATAACCGCCCGCTGCGGGGCGGCGTGCGAAATTCCGAATTCGATTACCTCTGCGGTAATTGGTCTGGATCGAGCCCAATGGCAAAACGGCTGCGTCAACGAAGACATCCCTGACGGAGACCTCAAATGACCGACCACAACACCATCGCCCAGAACTACATCGCAGCCTGGAACGAGACCGACGCCACGCGCCGCGCCGGACTCGTGGAAGCTGCATTCACCACCGATATTCTGTACCGCGACCCGATCATGCAGGGCGACGGCCACCAAGGCATCACGACACTGGTCCAGGGCGTCCACGCGCAGTTCCCGGGCTTCCGCTTCACGCTCAAGGGCAATGTCGACGGCTTCGGCGACAATGTCCGCTTTTCCTGGGGCCTTGGCCCTGATGGTGCCGAAGCCGTGATCGAAGGCACCGATTTCGGCGTCCTCGAAAATGGCAGGCTGAGCCGCGTCACCGGCTTCCTCGACAAGGTGCCGACATAAGCCGGCATCCCCTGCTTTGGGCTCAGGCAGCATCTGTCGCGGCCTTGATGGCTGGATAAAGCCTGCGATAGCGCCGGTAAGCCTGGTCATAGGCGCCAGCGAGCGCTGCGACGGGCTCGATGGTTTCGGCGGTCGCGGGCGGCGTGCAGACGGCGTAGGGATCGGCCCCTTCCGCCGCGATCAGGCCTAATCGCGCGGCACCGAAAGCCGCACCGAAGTCGCCATCAGCGGGAATGTCGACGGGAACGCCCAACGCGGTGGCAATCGCCTTCAGCCAGTAGCGCGAGCGCGAACCGCCGCCGATGGCGGTCACCCGTTCCAGCCTGGTGCCGGCCTTCTCAAGCGCTTCAAGGCTGTCGCGGAAAGCAAAGGCCACGCCTTCGAGCACGGCTTGCGTCATCCCCGCACGGTCGATCTCATGGGCAAGACCGGTGAATGAACCCCGGATCGCCGCATCATTGTAGGGCGTGCGCTCGCCCGAGAGATAAGGCAGGAAGTTGACGCCCGACGGCGCACGCAATTCATCGCCCAGTTCGCCGGTCAGTTCGACAGCATTCTTGCCAGTAATATTGCTCAGCCAGTTGAGCGAATCCGTCGCCGACAATATGACGCCCATCTGGTGCCAGGCATTGGGCAGCGCGTGACAGAAGGTGTGAACGGCACTTTCAGGATTGGGCAGGTAAGCGCCGTTGGCGGCAAATAGCACGCCAGATGTGCCGAGCGACACAAAGGCAGAGCCCGGCCGAACGGTGCCCATGCCACAGGCTGAAGCCGCGTTGTCGCCTGCCCCACCTGCGATCACGACCGAAGGTGCCATGCCCCATTTGGCAGCCAGTTCGGCGCGCAATTGCCCCGCACGCTCGGTGCCTTCGACCAGATGCGGCATGTGGCTTTCATCGAGATCGGTCGCTGCCAGAAGTTCGGGTGACCAGCGTCTCCCCGCAACATCAAGCCATGCGGTTCCGGCAGAGTCCGACATTTCGGAGATGTGCTCGCCCGACAGCCAGAGCCGGAGATAATCCTTGGGCAAAAGCACCTTCGCCACCTTGGCGAAAATGGCCGGCTCGTTGGCCTTCACCCAGGCCAGCTTGGGTGCGGTGAAGCCGGGGAAAACGATGTTGCCGGTAATCTTGCGGAAGCGCGGATCGGCGTCGAGCCTGGCGGCTTCGGCATGGCTGCGCGTGTCGTTCCACAGGATGCAGGGGCGCAGCACATTGCCGCCGGCGTCGAGCAGCGTCGCGCCATGCATCTGGCCGGACAGGCCGATGCCACGAACGGCAGCAAGTTCTCTGGGATAGGCCGCCTTGAGCTCGGCAATCGCTTCTTCGGTGGCGCGGATCCAGTCGGCCGGGTTCTGCTCGGACCAGCCGGGATGCGGCCGCGACACGTCGAGCGAACCGTGACCGGAGCCGACCACCTTCTGCTCGGCGTCGATGAGTAGCGCCTTGACGCCCGATGTGCCGAGATCCAGCCCGAGATACATGATTACTCCTCCCGATGGCGTGCGCAAAAACTCAGCGCCACGGCCTCGCAGTTTCAGCGGCGATGACCCGAAAACGGCCAAGCCTCAGACCCGTTCCTCCGACGGACATCGTTTCATATCAAAAAATCCGTGGTCTGAAAGTGGTAGTGCGGCTATTTTTTTCGAATCTCGCAAAAAATATCAAGGCACTGCGCAAACAGGGCGACCCGGTCATCCATGGGCGAGAAATGCCGCGCGTTGGACAAACAGCTGGGACAACGGGCTGGCCGGTCTTGCTGCGTTCCGCTCGGTGGCGAGGGTGACGGCAAGCGCATCATCACCGGCCCGAAGTGCCGCCTCGATCAGCGTCAGGTCAATGACGTCGCGTTGGGCATGGCTGCCGCCGAAACGATGCGCAATGGCGCGCACCGGCTGGAGCAGACGTGCAGTCTCGCCATAACGCCCCTCGCCGAACGCCTTGACTGCGAGCGAGACCGGATGGCCGACGTCGCGCGTGAAGGCGGCATTGTCGTCTTCTCCTGCGATAGCCTCGCGCTGCGCCACGAGCAGCGCCCGCGCCGGTGCTTCGAGCCCGGCGCCGACGAAAGCCATCATCGCATGCGCGTCGTTGAAGGCGTAGTTGCCGGCGGCGGCTTTCGGCTCCCAGTTGGCTGCAACGGTGACCCAGCGGTCGCCGACATCGACGCCGCCGAGATGCAGCCGCCACAGGATCGCCGTGGCATCGACCATGTCGAGCGCCACCGTCGAGCGCGCGCCGTAGATCGGTCCGTCAAATAGCGCGAGCACCTCGTCGGTCTCGCCGAGATCGTAGTGGAACAGCGCCAGATGCCACCAGTTGTGGACCTGGAGAAAGCTCTCTTTCGTCCAGGCCTCGGCATTGGCGCGCATCCAGGCGATACCATCGCGCTGGCGGCTTTGCATTTCCATGACATGCGCCACGGCATGCTGCGCCCAGCCGTCGCGCGGCTCGATCGCAACCGCCTCGCGGCCCAGGGCCTCCGCCTTTATATATTCGCCCATCTCCTCGAAGCCGAAGGCCTGCATGCCCAGGATCGCGTGATATCCTGGCATGCTTGGGCTCCACGCCGGCATTGCGTGGGCGATGCGGTCRCGCAGCATGCGCGMATKGCCGGTGAAGAAGTCGATCTGATGGCCGGCCTGCAGCGCCAGCGCATCGCGCGGGTATTCGATGGTCAACTGTTCAAGGATACGCCCGGCATCATGCCAGTGGCCGTTGGCAAGGCGGCCAAGTGCTTCGACATGCGCCCTTTCCCTCGCTGTTGCAGCCAGCCCTGCTGCCATGGCATGGCAATCGCTGGCCACGCCCATTGCCTCGCGCTCGGTCGAAAGGCCATAGAGCCAGCCTTTCAGCACATGCGCCATGACGAAATCGGGCGCTGCAGCAATCGCCGCATTGGCCGAGCCGACCGGATCGCCGACGAAGCGCTGCAGTTCGCTCACGCCGCGCTCATAGTGCGCCAGGGCGGCGTCGCCAGTACCCGAAAGCGTGAGACCCAGCCGATCCCTCACCACCGCATCAAACCTCAGTGTCCGGTGCGCACCGCGGCAGCCGCGATGCCGGCGCCGACCAGCAGCGTGCCGCCGGTACGGTTGAAGATGCGAATGGCGCGCGGATTGGCGACCACGCTGCGAGCACGCGCCGCGACCAGCGCGTATCCGAAGGCATTGGCGAATGCGAGCGTCAGGAAGGTCAGTTCGAAGATCAACATCTGGGTCCAGAAATCGCCGTTGCGGTCGAGGAACTGGGGCAGGAAGGCAACGAAGAATGTGATGCTCTTGGGGTTGAGCGCGGTCACGATCCAGGCATGCGCCATCATCTTTGCCGCAGACGAAGCGTCCGTCCGTGGCTTGGCGTCAAGCGCTCCACCGGCGCGGAACAGCTTGATGCCGAGATAGATGAGATAGGCAGCGCCTATCCACTTCAGCAAGGTGAAGACGGTGGCCGAAGCCGCAAGCAGCGCGCCGATGCCGAGCATCGACAGGGTCATTGCGGTGAAATCGCCAAGTGCTACGCCGACCGCCATCGGCAGCGCCGTGCGCCAGCCTTGGCCGAGCGCGTAGGATACAACCAGCAGGATGGTCGGCCCCGGAATGACGAGCAGCACCGCGGACGCGGCGGCAAAGGCGGCCCAGCTTTCAAACGACATGTAAACGCTCCCTCTTTGTATCTGGGATCAAGCTCCGCCACGGCACCGATGTAAAGCCCTTAACGCAGCACATGCGGCGTTCATGCTTTTTCAACCATGAATGGTGAAAATGCGAACTATCCAGCCGGGTCCGCCCGGTGTCTGGCCGCCCCCGCGTAAACAGTGGAATTGTGCCGTGTCGAAATCGCCTGCCCCCTCGAAGCCCGACCTTAACGATCGCGCCCCGAATTTTGCCTCGCGCCGCAAAGTGCTCTTCGGCCTCGGCGCCGCCGGCCTGCTCGCGGGCTGCAGCCGCAGCATGGATTTCGAACTCCCGGCCATGGGGCTCGACACCACCACGACCGGTTCGATCCGGCCGCAGATCAGCGTCGACAAGCAGGTCACCCGCCCCGAGTTGATGTATGCGTCCTTCACCGACGAAGGATACCAGCTGCCCGAAATCCCGTTCGCCAAGGTCGACCCGAAATTCCGCCGCCAGATCGTTGTCGATCCGACCGGCGAAGCACCCGGCACGATCGTTGTTCGGCTGCAGGAACGCTATCTCTATCTTGTCCAGCCCGGCGGCGACGCCATCCGCTACGGTGTCGGCATCGGCCGCGACGGCTTCTTGTGGAATGGCCGCGCCAATATCCAGTACGGCAAGAAGTGGCCGACCTGGACGCCGCCCCGCGAGATGATCGCGCGCAAGCCGGAGCTCGTTAAGTGGGCTGGCGGCCAGCCCGGCGGCCTCGACAATCCGCTCGGCGCACGCGCGCTCTACATCTTCAAGGATGGCCAGGACACCGGCTACCGCGTCCACGGCTCACCCGAATGGTGGACCATCGGCCAGGCGATGTCGTCGGGCTGCGTGCGCMTGATCAATCAGGACGTCATCGACCTCTACAGCCGCGTCAACGGCAAGACGCCGATCGTCGTCGGCTAGCTGGCGGCCGGCCGGAGCATTGGCCCCGGCCCAAAGCCCTGAATCTCCCATTGCGTCCGCTCCCCGGAAGGGCGCATGCTCAAGAAAATGCCAGATGGGAGGACAACGTCCATGCCTTCGACATTCGTGATCGCGCAAGGCGGCGGACCGACCGCCGTGATCAACCAGACGATGGCCGGCGCTGTGCTCGAAATCCGCCGCCGCCACCCCAAGGCACGCATTCTGGGCGCGCGCCATGGCGTGCGCGGCATTCGCGACGGCGACTATGTCGACCTGACCGACATTGCAGAAGAACAGCTTCTGCGCATAGCCGCGACGCCCAGTGCTGCCCTTGGCAGCACACGCGACAAGCCCGACGCTGCCTATTGCCAAGTCATCCTCGAGGGGCTGAAGAAAGCCGACGCCCGCGCCTTCATCTATATCGGCGGCAACGACACCGCCGGCACCCAGCAGATCCTGGCCGACGCAGCGCAAGGTGCCATTGCTTTCGTGCACGCGCCCAAGACCATCGACAACGATCTCGAGGAAAACGACCACGTGCCGGGCTTCATCTCGGCGGCCGAATTCGTTGCCGGCGCCTTTCTCAGCGTCGATCTCGATTTCCGCGCATTGCCAGGCATCTATGTCGGCATCGTCATGGGCCGCCACGCCGGCTTTCTGACCGCTGCTGCGGCGGCCTGGCGCGACGACACCAGCGACGGCCCGCACCTGATCTATGTGCCCGAGCGCGCCTTTTCGGTGCCGCGCTTCATCGACGAAGTGAAGGCTACACTTGCCCGTCATCGCCGTTGCGTCGTCGCCGTCTCCGAGGGCGTCACCACCGCCGACGGCAAGGCCTTGGTCGAAAGCATCGTGCCTGCCGACAAGCTCGAACGCGACGCGCATGGCAACATCAAGCTGTCGGGCAGCGATTTGAGCCGCGCCTTCGAAAACGCGCTGGCTGAAGGGCTTCCGGGCAAGCGCGCCCGTGTCGACGCACTCGGCTACATGCCGCGCGGCTATATCGGCGCGGTCAACGCGGTCGATGCGCAGGAAGCGTTTGAGGCCGGCGTGTTCGCCATCGATGCGGCCGACAAGGGCGGCGGTTCCGTGGCGCTGAAGTATGAGGGCGGCAAGACGGTGCTCAAGCTCGTGCCGCTCACCAATGTCGCCGGCAAGACCCGACACATGCCCGAAGATTTCATGCTTCCCGACGTCAACCACCTGTCGGAAAAAGGCATGGATTACCTAAGGCGGCTGGTGCCCGGCCGCTTCAAGATCGGCAGGCCTTTCGTTTGACGCCACGTCCCGGCTGGTTTTCGAAAAGCATCGTCGACGACACGACGACGATGCTGACCGAACCCTTCGTCACTGACTATTGCCGCGCCAACATGTGGCTGGTGCGCGGGCGCGACTTCGATCTTCTGGTCGACACCGGCATGGGCATCTGCCCGCTCGCGCCCGAAATTGATATCCGGCCGGGCAAGCCGCTGCTCGCAGTMGCAACCCACGTCCATCTCGACCATGTCGGCTCGTTGCACGAATTCTCGTGGCGCGCCGGCCCGCGCATCGAGGCCGCATTCTTCGAGACGATGCCGGACGAAGCAACCTACGCCCACATGTTCCGCGATTTTTCCGGCGCGGTATCGGAACTGCCCTATCCCGGCTGGACCTCTGCCGACTACGCGATCAAACCTGCGCCGCTTCACCGCCTATTGGATGAAGGCGACGAGATCGACCTTGGCGACAGGAGCTTCCACGTGCTGCATCTGCCTGGGCATTCCCCAGGCTCGATCGGTCTGTTCGACGCGCATGACGGCACGCTGTTCAGCGGCGACGCCATCCATGGCGGTCTCCTGGTCGACGATATGCCGGATTCCGACCGCACAGCCTATTGCGCGACGATGCGCCGGCTTCTGGAGCTGCCCGTGCGTGTGGCCCATGGCGGCCATGCCGAGAGCATCGATCGACTAAGGATGCGGGAGATCGCGGAGGATTTTCTGAGAAAGAATGAGGGTTAGCCCCCTCACCCCAGCCCTTCCTCAAAACCGCTGATCGCTTTGACCTCGAGGAAATCCTCCAGTCCCCACTTGCCGCCCTCGCGGCCGAGGCCCGACTGCTTGTAGCCGCCGAAGGGGCTGCCATAGGGACGGTCGGCACCATTGATCTGCACCATGCCGGCCCTGAGCTTGCGCGCCACGCGCTGGGCACGCGCCTTGTCGCCCGACTGAACATAGGCCGACAGGCCATAAGGCGTGTCGTTGGCAATCGCGATCGCCTCTTCTTCGGTCTCGAAGGGGATCATCGCCAGCACCGGTCCGAACACCTCTTCTCGGGCGATGCGCATGTCATTGTTGACGTCGGCGAAGACGGTAGGCCTGACATAATAGCCGCGGTTGAAACCCTCCGGACGTCCGAGCCCGCCGGCAACGACGCGCGCGCCTTCCTTGATGGCGACGTCAATCAGGCCTTGGACCTTGTCGAACTGCACGTCGGACGACAGCGGTCCGATATGGTCGCCCTCCTCGGCCGGATTGCCGACCTTCACAGTGGCGGCGTACCTGGCCGCGATGTCGACCGCCTTGTCGTAGACCGGGCGCTGCACCAGCATGCGCGTCGGCGCATTGCAGGACTGGCCGGTGTTTTCGAAGCAATGCGCCAGCCCGCGCGTCACCGCATCTTCAAGGTCGACATCTGCGAAGACGATGTTGGGCGATTTGCCGCCAAGCTCCAGCGCAACACGCTTGACCGTCTCCGATGCTGCCTTGGTGACCGCAACGCCAGCCCGCGTCGAGCCGGTGAACGACATCATGTCGATGCCGGGATGGCGCGACATCGCCTCGCCCACGCTCGGCCCGTCGCCATTGACCATGTTGAACACGCCGGCCGGGAAGCCGGCCTCCTCCATCATCTCGGCGAAGACGATCGACGACATCGGCGCGATCTCGGACGGCTTCAGCACCACCGTGCAGCCGGCGGCAAGTGCGGGCACCACTTTCAGCGTCACCTGGTTCATCGGCCAGTTCCAGGGCGTGATCAGCCCGCAAACGCCGATCGGCTCGCGCACGATGCGCTCCTGCGGATTTTTCTCATCGAGCGGCTCCTCAAATTCGAAGCCCTTCAGCACTTCGATGAAGCTCGCGATGTGACCGGCACCGCATGCAGCCTGCGATTCCAGCGCCAGCTTCATCGGCGCACCCATCTCCCAGGAGATCGCATTGGCCATGTCGCGCATGCGCCTGTTATACGCGGCGAGCAGCTTTTCGAGCAGGGCAAGACGCTGCTCGCGGCTGGTCGCGCTCCATGCCGGGAAGGCGCGCTGGGCCGCCGCCACCGCCTTGTCGACATCGGCGGCCGAGCCCAGCGAAATGACGGCAAAGGGCTGCTCGTCGGCCGGGTTGATGACCTCGAGCTCCTTCGCCATTGTTGGCGCGACCCATTTTCCGTCGATGAAGAAATTCGTCTTGCGCAGCATGGCAGGCTCCTTGTTTGGCAGATTTGTAGAGCAGCGCACAGCGCGCCCATGTCTTGAATCCGACCGCATTTGTAGGCCGGCAGCCCCAGCGCGGGAAGGCTTGGGTCACTGCTTGGCGGCCTGTGACACAATGTCAGTAGGTTTTGGTAATATAGCCGGTGGCGGGTGGATCGTACGCCAGGTTGTTTTTATAAGGCTCCTCCATCGAGGCCACCATCATGTCCATATCGGGTTCGCGTCGCCAGGCGGCGATCGCCTTCATCTTTGTCACCGCCGTTCTCGACATCGTGGCGATGGGCATCATCATCCCTGTGCTGCCGTCGCTGATCGAAGAATTCGCCGGCTCCAATGCCGATGCTGGCTGGATCAACGGTGTCTTCGTTGCCCTTTGGGCCTTCATGCAGTTCGTCTGCTCGCCGATCATCGGTTCGCTGTCCGACCGCTACGGCCGCCGGCCGGTGATCCTTTTGTCGACCGCTGGCCTTGCCGCCGACTATGTGCTGATGGCGCTGGCGCCCAACCTGTGGTGGCTGGCGCTTGGCCGCATCGTTGCCGGCATCACCTCGTCGAGCTTCACCACCGTCTTCGCCTACATGGCCGACATCACCCCGCCAGAAGGCCGCGCCCGCGCCTATGGCCTGATCGGTGCTGCGTTCAGCGCCGGTTTTGTCGCCGGCCCGTTGATGGGCGGCTTCCTCGGCGAAATCTCGCCACGCGCGCCGTTCTGGGTGGCGGCGGCGATGAGCGGGCTCGCCTTTCTCTATGGTGCCTTCGTCCTGCCGGAATCGCTGGCGCCGGAAAAGCGCATGGAATTCTCCTGGCGCAGGGCCAACCCTTTCGGCGCGATGATGCTGCTGCGCTCGCACCCCGAGCTGACCGGCCTTGCAGGCGTGACCTTCCTCCTGCACTTCGCCCACCACGTCTTCTCGGCCGTGTTCGTGCTCTATGCTGCCTATCGCTACAACTGGCATGCCTGGGAGGTCGGCACCTTGCTGGCACTTGTCGGCGTGCTCGACATGATCATGCAGGGACTGGTCGTCGGCCCGGTCGTCAAGCGCTTCGGCGACCGCGCCACCATGGTGTTCGGCCTGTTTGGCGGCGCAGTCGGCATCGCCTACATGGGCTGGGCGCCCAGCGGCTTGTGGTTCACGCTGGCGATGATCCCCAACGCGCTGTGGGGCCTTGCCATGCCCACGACCCAGTCGCTGATGACCCAGCGCGTTTCGGAATCCGAACAGGGCCAGCTGCAAGGCGCGAATATGAGCGTGGCAAGCATCGCCGGCGTATTGTCGCCGCTGTTTTTTGGCGCTGTCTATGCCTGGACGCTGCGCGAAGGCACGCCTATGCCCTACCCCGGCCTCGCCTTCTACCTCGCCGCCGTCGTGCTGCTTGCCGCTGCCCTGCTCGGCTGGGCGGTTGCCCGCAAGGCCGGCCGTGCCGACGAAGCGGAAAAAACTGCCTGAGATCAGGGACTGAACGCCATCAGCTCTTGTCGACCGGCTTTGAGCGCATGCGCGACACGGTCTCGCGCTCGGCGCGTTTGCAGCGCATCGGCGGCAGGTTGCGGTCGATGAGCGCCATGTCTTCCAGCACCATCTCGCCCATGCGCTTGAAGGCGATGTCGAGCGCGCCGGCGCGGTGGGCGGAACGCAGGAACCCGGGCAGCGAACGCACCGGATGATCCTTCGCCGGCGGCTCCTCGGGAAAGACATCGCTGGCAGCAAGGATGTGGCCACTGCGCACAGCTTCCATCAAATCCGGGAAATCTACGACACCAGCGCGGCTGAGCAAGATGAACGCTGCTCCCTTGCGCATGCTGGCAAAGGATCTTGCGTCGAGAAAACCCTGGTTCTCGCTTGTCGCCGAAGCGACGACGAAGACAAGATCGCTGCCAGACAAGACCTCGTCGAGCGATGCGGGCGTCACGCCATGCTCAATCAGCACGGAAGGCGGCAGCCATGGGTCGAAGGCCTTGATCCGCGCCCGAAATCCTTGAAGCAGGCGGTGCAGCGCCTTGCCGAGATCGCCGAAGCCGATGAAGCCGACCTCCGAACCTGAGAGCAGCCGCGCCGTCCGGTTGCCCTCGGAGCCCCACAGCTCATTACCCTGCCGGAACGCCAGGTCGGCATCCACCACCCCGCGCGCCAGGTCGAGCGCGAAGGCGAGCCCGATTTCGGCCACCGGCTCGGCGAAAACCTGGCTCGGCGTGACGACATGTATGCCATGCTGAAACAGGTAGTCGTAGGGCATGTTGTCGAGCAAATTGCCTTCGACGTTGAAGATGCAGCGCAAGGACCGCATCCGCGTCAACGTCACCTGCGACAGCGGCGGCTGGCCAACGATGAAGCGGACTTGCGCCAGCGTATTGTCATCGAGTGCGGCGATACCAGTGGGCTCGACTTCGATGATTTCGTACTTTTCGTGCAGCACGCCAAGAGCGCTCGGTGACAAGATCAGGTCGAGCGTGCGCGGTGCTGGTGAACTCAACACAAGCGGTTTTTCGGCCTTGGCCATATCTCCTCCTGCAGTGCTGCCTCAGCCGTGGTCCAGCCCGAGCGCCTGGATCAGGTGCTCGCCGGTGATCACCCTCTCCACTTCCTCGATGCTCGACTTCTTTGGATCGATGTCGTCGGCAACGATCTTGCCGCCGCGCATGACGACGATCCGGTCGACCACCTGGAAAACGTGGTGGATGTTGTGGGCGATGAAGATGCAGGAGTGACCAGTGTCGCGCACCTCGCGCACGAAGCGCAGCACGCCTTGCGTTTCGGCCACGCCCAGATTGTTGGTCGGCTCGTCGAGCACGATCAGGCTGCTTTCGAAATGCATGGCGCGCGCGATGGCCACCGCCTGGCGTTCGCCACCCGACAGAGCGCCTATCGGCGTATTCGGCGGGATGTCCTTGGTGATGCCGACGCGTTTCAACAGGCTGCGCGCCACCTCGTTCATCGCATCGTGGTCGAGCCTGTTGAGCAGGCGCGGCCCCTTGATCGGTTCGCGACCGAGAAACAGGTTGCGGGCGATCGACAGTTGCGGCACCAGCGCTGAGTCCTGGTAGATGGTCTCGATACCGTTGGCGATGGCGTCGGTGGTGCTCTTCATCACCACCTCCTTGCCCTTGACGTAGATTTCTCCGCTGGTCATCGGCACCGCACCCGACAGCACTTTGATCAGCGTCGACTTGCCAGCACCATTGTCGCCCAGCAGACCGACGACCTCATGCGTGTTGACCGTCAGCGAGACGTCCCGGAGCGCGTGGATACGCCCATAGAACTTGTTGATGTTCTGCATGCGAACGAGTTCTTGGGTCATCGCTCAGGTTCCCGCATTGTGGCGGCGTTCGAGCCAGGAATGCAGCGCCATCATGCCAAGGATGATCGCACCGATGAAGATGTTGTAGGCCAGCCCCGGCACGCCGACCATGACGATGCCGTTGCGCATGATGCGCAGGATGAAGATGCCGAGCACCGTGCCGATGATGGTGCCACGGCCGCCGGTCAGCACCGTGCCGCCAATAACCACCATGGCGATCACTTCGAGTTCGTAGCCGGTGCCGCTGTTGGGGTTCGCCGCCGATGTGCGGATCGAGCTGATGATGCCGGCAAACGCCGCCATCGCCGACGACACCATGAACAGCAACACCTTGGTGCGGTTGACGTTGACGCCTCGGGCACGCGCCGCGTTGGGGTTGCCGCCTGAAGCCTGGATCCAGTTGCCGGCCTTGGTCTGGGTCAGCACGTAGTGGGCAAGGAAAGCAAACAGCGCGAACCACAGCAAGGACATGTAGATGCGGAAGCCGCCGATATAGAACTCGCCGACCAGCAGCTGCGCCAGCCACTGACCTTCGGCGTTCCAGGTGCGCTGGGGAAAACCGTCAGTGATGTAGAGTGCGGAACCGCGCGCGATCAAGAGCATGCCGAGCGTCACCAGGAAGGACGGGATCGCAAGCCGCGTGACGAACCAGCCGTTGACGAAGCCGATCAGCAGCGCAATGCCGATCGCGATCAGGAATGCGACCCACAGGGGCGCAAGACCGGTGTTGAACACCGTCCACATCACCACCGCCGACAGACCGAACACCGAGCCGACCGACAGGTCGAATTCGCCCGACGTCATCAACAGCGTCATCGCCAGCGCGATCAGCCCGAGCTCGACGGTAAAGGCGAGCGTGTTGGAGATGTTCAGCGGTGACAGGAAGTCCGGATTGATCGACCAGAAGATCGCGATTTCCAGAATGAGCAGGACCAATGGCCCGAATTCAGGCTTCGCAATGAAGCCCTGCGCAAATGATCGATTTTCCATGGCTGATCCGTTCGGGAAGGAATGCCCGGTCCGGCGAACCGGACCGGGGGCGTAAATCAGCGATTACTTACCCGACAGGATATCATCATAGAGCTGGGCGGTATCCTTCTCGTAGAGCGCGCCAACGATGATGTCGAAACCCGGAGGGATCTTGCTGGCTGCCATCGCTGCCATCGACAACGCCATATAGCTGGTCGCCTGCGGATCCTGCCACTGCGCGGCATTGACGTAGCCTTCCAGCACTTCCTGCGTGGTGTCGCGCGAGTTGCCCCAGCCAACGACAGGGATTTCGCCCGGCTTGACTCCCACCTGATCGAACACGCGCTTGATCGAGCCGGTGACGAGATCGCCAAGCCCGATGATCGCCTTCACCTTGGCGCGGTTTGCGGTCAGGTAATCGGCCATGCGGGTGATGATCTCAGCCTGGTCGAGCGTCGCATCGGTGACTTCCCAGGTGATGTTGAGCGGCTTGAAGACGCTTGAGATGCCTTCTTCTTCCTGCACGCCATAGGTGGCGCCCGGAACCTCGACCGGCATCCAGACGAAGTCGCCTTCCTTCACCAGCTTCTTGTCGACAAGATACTGCGCCCAGGCCTTGCCGAAGGCGACGTTGTTGCCGCCGACATAGGCGTTAAAGTTGGCGGTCGGGTCGGGCGTGTTCATGTTGATGATCGGAATTCCGGCCGCGCGGGCCTCCTCCGTCACCTTGACCAGGCTGCCCGGATCGGGGCTCGACGTAACGATGCCGGAAGCCTTGGCGGCGATCGCGGCGCGGATGGCTTCCTGGTGCGCCGGCACGTCGCCATTATGGAACGAGGTGTTGACGGTGTTGCCGGTGTCTTCGGCCCACTGCTTGGCGCCGGCCAGGAAATAGGTCCAGACCGGATCGGCAGGCGAGCCATGCGACACCCAGTAATATGTCTTTTTGGCCTGCGCGTAGGCGGTCGTAGCCATTCCCAGGCTCACCGCCATAAGCGCCGCCGATACGACAGCGATTGTCCTTTTCAGCACGGTATTGTCTCCTCCTCATCGAGGGTGGTTTTGGCCCCCGCTCCAACGCTGCAATTCGCGTGGCCGTGCCATGCCCATCTCTGGCGATGGCTCCGGCGCGCAATCTCACTGATGGATTGTTCCCTCCATCTGCCATTCGTTTCCTCCCGCACGGCAGATGATCAAAATGATACGTTCCTGGCATCATTTTGATGCTTGAAAGTTGACGTAACGTCCGGTGGGAGTCAAGCGCGAATCCGCTCGTCCGCCGCCATCGCGCGATCACTGCGCAGACGACATAAAATACTGAGATTTCAACTATGTACGCCTCAATTTGAGGCGAACCCGTCAATCGGCGAAGAATGACCCGCGAAACGGTATCGCCAGCCTTTGGCCGCCGCTGTCGGTGATATCGATCGCCGCAGTGTCCAGTTGGATATCCGTC
Organism: Aminobacter sp. P4_D5; assembly: GCF_056401815.1. Taxonomy (NCBI): domain Bacteria; kingdom Pseudomonadati; phylum Pseudomonadota; class Alphaproteobacteria; order Hyphomicrobiales; family Phyllobacteriaceae; genus Aminobacter; species Aminobacter sp. P4_D5. The sequence goes on from NZ_JBFUIP010000059.1 coordinate 14,570, forward strand.
ACCTCGCTCCAGCCCACCGGCACTGGAATGGCGCCGAAGGCGTAGCGGATCTTCGTGGTACGGTCTGGATCGAGGCTGAGCGCTGTCGGCACGCCATCGGGCGCATCCTCTCCCGCATCCAGATGAATACCGGTCGCAGCTTCTTCGATGCCGAGCACTGCGATATGGCGGCTATTCCATGGCGCGTAAGAGCGCCCGCCATTGCTCATCCACAGAACCGTCTGCGGCAACATGCGCGCGTCCTTGACAGCAAAGAACAAAAACCCGTCCTTGGCCGCCACCGCAGCCGACCAGCCGATGCGGGCACCGGGCATTTCGGACAGGACGACGATATCTTCGTGGCCGCTATCGAAGGGATAAAAGCTGACATCGGCCACCGCCCCATCCCCCCTTCGCACCGACGAGAGGTCCGAAAAGGACTGCGGATAGCCAAGAAGGGAGCGGCCTCGCGCCGGATCTCTCTCCGGTGGCACCGGCATTGTCCGGCCGCCTGACTTGGGCGAAAAGCTGAGCTTTGCACCACCGGGCACATGCACCATCGCATGATGCGCGACCGGCAGGCGGCCTGCCCCACTCTCGAAAACATGGGTCTGATAGACGACGGGCTGGCCGGGACAAAGCATGATGTGCTTGGTCAGCCGCGCGCCCGCCACGGCTTCACGCAGACTGTAGGTCGCGGTGACAACACCGTCTGCAGCGACAGTGCGGCCCGCATCGTCCCAGGTGCCGTTTGCCGACCAGCCATGGATCGGCACGCCTGGCTCGCTTTGCGCGAAGGGCGCACAGAAGAAGTCTCCCGCCAGCCGCCGCTCGACTGGCGCGACATGATCGGGCAGCACCTCGCCGCTGTTCACCCACGGCGCGCGGTGCAGCGGGCGCAATGTTTGCCCGCCGGCTTCGATGACAACTTCATCGATGACACCACCATCCTTGTCGAAGCGAACCGAAATGCCGTCAGTCGAAATCATGTCCATGCAAATCTCGCCAGCAAATGAGGGCATTTTCAGTGGGGATCGCGGCCTATTCGTTCGGGATGTTCTCGCGGAAAACCGACTGGATCCGGATCGTCGCCGGCGAGATGTTGGCCTCGTTGCGGATCGCGCGGACCAGCCGGTCGATCGCCTCGCGCGCCGTCACCTGCGCATTCTGGTCGATCGCCGCATCCATCACGCCGCTCAAAAGATATTGGCGCGTGTTGTCGGTCAGGTCGTGACCAATGAAGATCACCGACTTGTCGCGGCCCTTCTCGGTCAATGCCCGAGCCACGCCCTCCTGGCCTGCACCGATGCAATAGATCGCCAGCAGGTCGTCGTGCTCTTCCAGCAGCGCCCGCACTTCATCATAGGCGCGGTCGGGATCTTCCTGCACTTCGCGCACCGCCACGACGTCAAGCTTGGGGAAGCTTTCGAGCAGCACATGCCGAAATCCCATCTCGCGCTCTTCATGGCCGCGATAGGCGAGCGCACCGGCAATCAGCGCCACCTTGCCCGAAGCGCCTGGCAGGAAGCGCCCGATAAGATAGCCCGCCAGCCGGCCAGCGGCGCGGTTGTCGATGCCAACATAGTTCATGCGCCCGACATGGCTGATGTCGGAGACCAGCGTGAGCACGGGAATGCCAGTGCCGATCAGCTTGCGCACGGCCTCGCGCACCGACGGACTGTCCAGCCCGATCAGCCCGACGCCCTGGCAATCGGCGCGCAGGCTGCCAAGCTTTTCGGCGATCTGCTCGGGATTGAGACCCTCGAGCTGATGGATGACAATGTCGACATCGCCACGCAGTTCCGCCCGCCGCTCGATCTGGCGCACAAGATCGGCCATGAACTCGTTGCGCCCACCAGGCAACACGAAGTCGAGGCGAACAGTACTCGCCGATGTCGCGGCAGTTCCGCCCGCTAGGTTGGCGGCGATGGACAGGACATGAGTTCGGGTGTGCTCCTGCACGCCGGGGCGGTTGTTCAGCACCCGGTCCACCGTCGCCTTGGAGACTCCGGCCAGCCGCGCGATGTCGTCCATTTTGGGTCGCGTGCTGTCCAACATCATCCTCGCCGGCTTGTGCCTTTTCGCCGGTAAACTACGGCGGCCCTCTGGAGCGGTCAACGCCAAGCAAACGTCAAAATGATGTATTGCACGGCATTCGACGAATGCAGCCACCAGCCGAGGTAAAAGGCCATACAGGCATCCAGCTGCGGCCCGCGATTCGCGCTTGACGCCTAGTATGCGCTGTCGCTAGCATCAAAATGACACATCATAATGATGTACTTTAAAACTGCGCGACGCGCAGCGGAACAGCAGTAGAGATGACGCCGACGCCAAGAGACTACAGCCTGATCGGACGCGACGCCGCCCTTGCCGAAGCCAACGGCATGGCAGCCGCCGAATGGTATTCCTGCCCGATCCCGCGCAAGGAACTGAAGGAGCTGATGAAGCGCTCCGATGGCCCCGCTTTGCGCGACACGGCGATCTGGATTTCGGCACTGGTGATTTCGGCAGCCGGCGGCATCTTTTTCTGGGGCAGCTGGTGGGCAGTGCCTTTCTTCCTTGTCTATGGCGTGCTTTACGGCTCCTCCAGCGACAGCCGCTGGCATGAGGCGGGGCACGGCACGGCGTTCAAGACACGCTGGATGAACGACGTGCTCTATTACGTCGCGAGCTTCATGATCCTGCGCGAGCCGACCGTCTGGCGCTGGAGCCACACCCGTCATCACACCGACACCATCATCGTCGGGCGCGATCCCGAGATCGCAGTCCCCCGTCCGCCCGATGTCATCGGCCTGATGCTCAACATCTTCGCGCTAAAGAGCAGCCTGCTTACGCTGAAGGGACTTTTCATCCATGCCGCCGGGCGGCTGAAGCCGGATGAGGAAACCTTCATCCCCGAGATGGAGCGCTGGAAGGTCTATCTCGTCGCCCGCATCTATCTCGCGATCTTCGCCGCCGTAGCCATCGCCTGTTTGTGGATGGGCAGCATACTGCCGGCCATGCTGATCGGCCTGCCCAGCCTCTATGGCGGCTTCATGACCATCTATTTCGGGCTGACACAGCATGCCGGCTTGGCCGAGGATGTGCTCGACCACCGGCTCAACTCGCGCACCATCTACATGAACCCGCTGTTCCGCTTTCTCTACTGGAACATGAACTATCATGTGGAGCACCACATGTTCCCCATGGTGCCCTACCACGCGCTGCCCAGGCTGCATCAGGCGATCAAGGACGATTGCCCGGAGCCCTACCCCAGCACGATCGCCGCCTATCGCGAGATCATCCCGACCATCCTCAGGCAGGTCAAAGAGCCCGCCTATCACGTCGTGCGTTCGTTGCCGGCCGGCAAGACGCCGGTGCCCTACAATCACGGCGCCATCATCAATCCGGCCGAATAGGAGAGGTCATTGCCTCAAGACTGGATCACCGCCTGCGACGCCGACGACATCGAGCCTGACGATGTGATCCGCTTCGATCACGACGGCCGCACCTTCGCGCTCTACCGCACCGAAGACGACCGCTTCTTTGCCACCGACGGGCTTTGCACGCATGAGAAGGTCCATCTCAGCGGCGGGCTGGTCATGGGCACGATCATCGAATGCCCCAAGCACAATGGCCGCTTCGACTTCACCACGGGCAAGGCCAAGGGCGCGCCTGTCTGCGTCGACATCGCCACTTATCCGGTCAAAGTCGAAGATGGTCGGGTGATGATCAAACTCGGCTGACTTTCTGCCCCGCCGAAATGCCAGTCCTGCCAGCCGAGGAATGAGATGAAATCGTCCCAGCCCACCGTCGCCGACATCCTCGCCCTCAAGGGCAAGCGCCCACTGACCAAGCTGCGCGTCGAATCCCTCGATGAGGCAGCCGCCGCCAATGCGGCAAACATCGATATGCTGTCGGTGCCACCCGAAGTGCTTTCCCTCGAAGGTTTTCGCGCCATCTGCCCCAATCCCTTCGTCGTCGGCGGGCTCGAGCCCGGCGCCTACATCACCGAGGAAGACTATCTGCGCGTCGCCTTCCGCCTGCTCAAATCAGGCGCCAACGCCGTCTATTGCGGCGCGAGCTTGAAGATCATCAGGCGCCTGCGCGATGAGGGCATTCCCGTCGTCGGCCATGTCGGCCTGATCCCGTCGCGCCGCACCTGGACCGGTGGCTTCAAGGCCGTCGGCAAGACTTTCGATTCCGCTATGACGGTCTGGCAGCAGACCAAGGCGCTGGAAGAGGCCGGTGCCTTCGCCGCCGAGATCGAGGTGGTTCCGCCTGCTATCGCCGAAGCGATCTCGAAGCGCACCAGCCTCTTGATGATCTCGATGGGCGCAGGCGCAGGCTGCGACGCGCAGTATTTGTTCGCAACTGACGTGCTCGGCGAACATGACGGCCACTACCCGCGCCATTCGAAGGTCTATCGCGACTTTCATTCGCAGTATCAGCGTCTGCAGCAGGAGCGCGTCGCCGCCTTCCGCGAATATGGAGCCGACGTCGCCAGCGGCGCCTATCCGCAATCTGGCCACCTTGTCCGCATGGACGGCGCGGAGCAGGATCGTTTCCTGGCCGAGATGGAAAAGACGCCGCTAGTCTGAGCTAAACAGACGGCCTGGGGAGAGGCCAAAGAGGGAGGACGATAAATGGCCAGATGGCGGGTTGCCGGCATCAATTTCGCCCATATGCATATGGGCGACCTGTTGCGCGAGGTGCATGAGCATCCCGACGCCGAGATCGTCGGCATCTATGACAAATCGCCGGAGCGCATGGCGGCGGCGATCGAAAAGTTTGGCATTCCCTCCGATCGCGTCTTCACCGATCTCGACGCCTGCCTGGAGCAGACCAAGCCCGACCTCGCCATCATCTGCGCCGCAACCGCCGAGCACGCCGACCATGTCGAGCGCGTTGCCCGCCACAAGGTGCATGTGCTGGTCGAAAAGCCATTCGCCGCCTCGCTGACCGACGCCGACCGCATGATCGCGGCGATGAAGGCGGCAGGGCGGGAGATGGCGATCAACTGGCCGCTTGCCTGGTATCCCTGCCACAACACCGCCAAGCGCCTGATCGACGAGGGCGTGGTCGGCGACGTGATCGAAGTGCACTACTACGACGGAAATCGCGGCCCGCTGTTCCACCTCGCCGACAAGGTTGAGGTGACACCCGAAGAGGTCGAGGCGGCCAAGCCGTCGTCCTGGTGGTACAAGAAGGCATCTGGCGGCGGCAGCCTGCGCGATTATCTCGGTTATGGCGTGACGTTGGCCACCTGGTTCCGCAATGGCGAAAAGCCTTTGGAAGTCACAAGCATCGTCGACGAAACGCCTGGCATCGAGGTCGATCAGCATTCGATCACCGTGTGCCGCTACGCCAGGGGCCTGTCCAAGTTCGAAACGCGCTGGGGCACTTTCACCGATCCATGGACGCTGCAGCCGCAACCCAAATGCGGCTTCGTTGTCGTCGGCACGATCGGCACGATCTCAAGCTACGACTACGAGCCCCATGTCACTGTCCAGACCCGGGCGCGGCCCGAGGCCCATCAGATCCCGGTCGATGTGCTCCCCGTCGGGCAACGCGCGCCGATCGAATATGTGCTGGGCTGCCTCGCCAGGGGTGCGCCGATTGCCGGGCCGCTCGAGCCGGCGCTGTCGCGCATCGGCCAGCAGATCACCGACAGCGCCGCCTTGTCTGCGCAGCTGAAGCGCACCGTCGAGCTTCTGCCATGACCGAGACACCGAGCGAGGATTCCTATGCGCTGAAGGCCGCAACGGCAAAGATCGTCGCCGCACCCGAACTGCCATATCAGCCACCAAGACCTCGCAGCTACGCCCCACGCATCGCCCTTGTCGGCGCCGGTGGTATCTCGTTCGCCCATCTCGATGCCTACCGCAAAACTGGCTTCGACGTTGCCCTGATCTACAACCGCACGCTGGCAAAGGCTGAGGCACGCCGCGACGCGTTTTTCCCCGACGCCGAAGTCACCGACGATTTCGCCGCCGTTCTCGCCCGCGACGACATCGAAGTGGTCGATATCACCATCCATCCGGCCGAACGCGCAGCGATGATCGAAAAGGCGCTGCAGGCCGGCAAGCACGTGCTGTCGCAGAAGCCCTATGTGCTTGATCTCGATACCGGCGAACGGCTTGCGGACCTCGCCGACAGCAACGGCGTCAAGCTCGCCATCAACCAGAACGGCCGCTGGGCGCCGCACCTCGCTTACATGCGCGAGGCGGTGCGGGCAGGCCTGATCGGCGAGTTGGCGTCCTGCCATGTCTCGATCCACTGGAACCATGGCTGGATCAAGGGCACGCCATTCGAGGAGATCGACGATCTCGTGCTCTATGATTTCGGCGTCCACTGGTTCGACTTCCTGGCGAGCCTGATCGGCAACCGGGCGACCTCCGTCTATGCCACGCGCACCCATGCCGCCGGCCAACATGCCAAGCCGCCGCTACTGGCCCAAGCACTGGTCGAATTCGACGGCGGTCAGGCATCGCTCGTTTTCGACGGTTCGACGCCATTTGGCCCGCAGGATCGCACCTATGTCGCCGGCACCAAGGGCAGCCTGACCGGCATCGGCCCCGATCTCGGCCAGCAAACCGTCGAGCTGACCACCGAGGCCGGCATTGCGACGCCTGCCCTTTCGGGCTCATGGTTCAATGATGGTTTTGCCGGCACCATGGGCGAGCTCCTGTGTGCCATCGAAGACAATCGCGAGCCGCTCAACGGCGCCCGCGCCAATCTCCAGAGCCTGGCACTGACATTCGCCGCCATCGCCTCGAGCCATCGAGCCAGATCGGTTCAACCCGGCACCGTGCGCAGTCTTGCCGAGGCCAAACGCCGCCCGGATTGATCCGGCGCGGCACGATACATCTCCCGCATATATTTCGTTCCACACCGTCCCGATGCTCCACCAATTGACATCTGATGTGAAATATATTTCACTATATGAATTTTATTGACTCATCGTTGAGAGCCTGTAATCTCTGGGTCGTCGGCTTCGGGAGGAGTCCGGCGGCAATCAATCCACATAGCGGCGCCTCGGGCGGCCGCGACGGTCATTGAGGATGGCTTCGGCCAAGGGAGGAAACTTGCGAAAATTTTTGAGCACGCTCGCAATCGCGGCGGCTGCGTCGACCTGTTTGGCTTCGACCCAGGCGCTTGCCGAAACCGCCAACCCGTTCAAGTGCGAGCCGGGTGAGAAATACGTCATGAACGTCATGGTCTCGGGCGTCGAATACTGGTTCCCGGTCTACGAGATGTTCAAGCAGGCGGGCCAGCAGTTCGGCTGCGAGACAGAATATACCGGCACGCCCGAATACGACGTCAACAAGCAGATCGCCACCTTCGACCAGGCGCTGGCCCAGAAGCCGGCCGGCATTCTCGTGCATCCGATGAACTCCGATCCGTTCATCGAGCCGATCAACCGCGCCATCGAGCAGGGCACGGCGGTCGTCACCTTCGCCGCCGACTCGCCCAATTCCAAGCGCGTCTCGTTCATCACCTCGGACAATCTGGCCGAAGGCACCTATGCCGCCGACGCCGTTGCCAAGGCAATGGACGGCAAGGGCGAATATGCCGTGCTGGAAAACCCCGGCCAGGACAATCACGACAAGCGCGTCTCGGCCTTCATCGCCCGCATGGAAGCCAAGTGGCCCGACATGAAGCTCGTCGGCCGCGCGGCTTCGAACCAGGACCCGACCAAGGCCTATCAGGCCGTGCTCTCCCTGGCGCAGGCGCATCCTGATCTCGGCGCGGTGTTCATGCCGGAAGCCAATTCGGCCATCGGTGCTGCCCAGGCAGCCAAGGAAGGCGGCGGCAAGATCAAGGTCATGCTGGCCGACGTCAACGCCAAGATCCTCGACATGATCAAGGCCGGCGAGATCTACGGATCGGTCAATCCCAACCAGGGCATGCAGGGCTATATGGGCTTCATGCTGTTGTGGATGGCCAAGCATCCTGAGCTGATCGACCCGATGAACGACACCAAGCGTTCGGGTGCCAACGGCATGAGCGTGCCCTTCGTCGACAACGGCTTCTCCATCGTGACAGCCGAAAACGCCGACGATTTCTATTGGGACAAATACCTGCAGCGCCGCGGCACCAAGGGCATCGAGGAATAAGCTCGAAATCCTTTGCCTCGACGGTTCGTTGGGGCGGATAAAGTCGGAAGGGGGTTTGCGCCCCCTTCCCCCTCGCAGCGCCCATCGCAGGAGCATGGCGTGACAGAGACGCCCATTCTTGAAATACGCGGCCTGTCCAAGGCGTTCGGCCCGGTCAAGGCGCTGAGCGACGTGCAGTTCGAGCTCAGGCGCGGCGAAATCCATGCGCTGTGCGGCGAAAATGGTGCTGGCAAGTCGACGCTGATGAACATGATCGCCGGCGTGCTGCAGCCCGACCGGGGCGAGATCCTGATCGACGGGGCGGCTGTTTCGATCCCCTCGCCGGCAGTGGCCCAGCGTCTCGGCATCGCGCTCGTCCATCAGGAAATCGCGCTGTGCCAGGACGCGACGGTGGCCGAAAACATCTACATGGCCGCGATCAATGCCCGCCGTGCGCCGCTGATGAATTTCCAGAAGCTTTATGCCGACGCGCAGAAGGTCATGGACCTGCTCGCCCCTATCCCGGTCCGCACCAAGGTCGCCGACCTCTCCATTTCCAACCAGCAACTCGTCGAGATCGCCAAGGCGCTGACGCTCGACTGCAAGGTGCTGATGCTCGACGAACCCACCGCAGCACTGACCGAAAGCGAAGCGCAAAGGCTGTTTGCCATCGTGCGCGGCCTCAAGGATCGCGGCATTTCGGTGGTCTACATCAGCCATCGCATGGCAGAGATCTTCACTCTGTGCGACCGCGTCACCGTCTTCCGTGACGGCCACTATGTCGCCACCGACCCGATTGCCGAAAGCTCGCCCGATGATGTCGTGCGCAAGATGGTCGGCCGCGAGATCACCCAGCTCTACCCCGACAAGCTGGCGCCGCAAGAACCTGGCCGCATGCTGCTCTCTGTCGAAAACCTTTCCGACGGCGACCGCTTCGCAGATGTGAAATTGCAGCTGCGCGCCGGCGAAATTCTTGGCATTGGCGGCCTGATCGGCGCTGGCCGCAGCGAGATCGCGCAGACCATCTGCGGGTTGAGGCCGGCGACGTCAGGCACCGTCGCGCTCGATGGCAAAGCGCTTCGCATCCGCAACTACAGCGACGCCGTCAAGGCAGGCCTCGTCTACCTCTCCGAAGACCGCAAGGGCTCGGGCGTGTTCCTTGACATGCCGATCGCGGCAAACATCTCGGCCCTCGACCTTGGCAAGCTGACCGGATCGCTCGGCCTGCTCGACCGCAAGGCGGAGGACCGCCAGGCGACCGATCTGACCAAGCGCCTCGGCGTGCGCATGGCCGGCATCGACGTCGCCGTCTCGACGCTGAGCGGCGGCAACCAGCAGAAGGTTGCGATCGCCAAGCAGCTGTCGATCGACCCAAAAGTCATCATCATGGACGAGCCGACGCGCGGCATCGATGTCGGCGCCAAGGTCGAGATCCATCGCCTGCTGCGCCAGCTTGCCGCTAGGGGTGTCGGCGTTGTCGTCATCTCGTCGGAGCTGCCGGAACTCATCGGCCTGTGCGACCGCGTCATGGTGGTGCGCGAAGGCAGCATCGCCGGCGAGCTCGGCGCGGACGAGCTTGGCGAAGAAGCCATCATCATGCTGGCCTCTGGCGTCCAGAACTCTTCAAATCAAAAAAAGCAGGCCCAAAATGTCGCCTAGGGAAGCGGGAGAAACCCTCATGCACGCCGATATCAAGGCAGAAGGTGGCGCGCGGCGCATCAATTTCGTCCGCCTCGCCTCGATGCGCGAAGCCGGCCTGATCGTCATCATCCTGGCGTTGTGCATCGCCATGAGCTTCGCCTCGCCGCACTTCCTGACATGGGGCAACTTCCGCGCCATGCTGATGAGCTTCTCGATCGAGGGCATCGTCGTCGTCGGCATGACCATCCTGCTGATCGTCGGCGGCATCGACTTGTCGGTCGGCTCGGTCGTCTGTTTCTCGATGGTGGTATCGGGCGCACTGTTCCTCGCCGGGCTCGACCCGTGGACGGCAAGCCTGATCGGCATCGGCGTCAGCGCCCTGATCGGTGCCGCCATGGGCTTCTTTGTGACAGTGGTCGGCCTAAACCACTTCATCACCTCGCTTGCGGCGATGGTCATCGTGCGGGGCATGTGCCTGGTCATCACCAAGGGCACGCCGCTGTCGCTGTTCACCTTGCCGCCATCGTTCAAGGCCATCGGCCAGGGCACTTTCCACGGCCTGCCCTATGTCATCATCATCTTCGTCGTTGTCGTTGCGATCTTCGACTTCCTGCTGCGCCGCGCCACCGCCTTCCGCAAGGTCTTCTACACCGGCTCCAACGAGAAGGCGGCGCAGTTCTCGGGCATCAAGACCAAGCAGGTAAAGTTCTGGGTGACGGTGCTCTGCTCCACCCTCGCAGGCCTTGCGGGCGTCATCTACATGGCCCGCTTCGGCGCAGCGACACCCACCTTCGGCGCCGGAATGGAGCTCAACATCATCGCGGCAGCCGTGATCGGAGGCGCCTCGCTCAATGGTGGATCGGGCACCATCTTCGGCGCCATCCTCGGCATGGCGCTGCTCTCGGTGGTCACCAGTTCGCTGATCCTGCTCGACGTGTCTGTTTACTGGCAGGACATGATCAAGGGCTGCATTTTGCTTGCCGCCGTCTCCATCGACCACTTCTTGCACCGCAAGAAGTCCTGAGCATTTAGGCGAGACAGATCATGGCACCCCCAAACACCCGCGACGACATCGCGACCGTCCGCCAGATGCATCAGGCGCTTGTGCTGCACTATGTCGAAGGCAAGACCCAGGCCGAGATCGCCAGAGAACTTGGCATCTCGCATGCCACCGTCAACCGGCTGATCAAGCGCGGCCACCAGCTCGGCCTCGTCGAAATCAAGATCAAATCGCCGATCGACCATCTCGTTGACATCGAGGCGCGTCTTGTCGCGCTCGGCGGCATCGAACGCGCCGTGGTCGTGCCCTCGGTATCAGACAATCCGCAGACAGCACTTCAGCGTGTCGGCGAAGCGGCCGCACGCCTGCTGCTCGACACCATCAAGGACGGCGACACTATCTCGATCACCGGCGGCAAGGGCGTCAGCGCACTCGTTGCCGGCCTCAAGCCCGGCCGCAGCTACGACGTGGAAGTCATCCCCGCCACCGGCCTTGTCCAGGGCAAGCACTACACCGACGTCAACCACGTGGCGTCACTGATGGCCGACAAGCTCGGCGGCCGCGCCTATCAGGTCCATGCGCCGCTGTTTGCCGACACGCCGGAGCAGCGCGAGATGCTGATGGGCGTCCGCTCCGTCGCCGACGTTTTCCGCAAGGCGCGCGAGGCCGATGTCGCGGTGATCGGCATCGGTTCGATCCTGACCGATGATTCCAGCTATTACGACCTGCATCCCTCGTCGAGTGCCGACCGACGCGCCATCGAGCAGTCGGGCGCGTCGGGCGAATTGCTTGCCCATCTCATCGACCGCCACGGCAAACTTTGCAGCTACGCGCTCAACCGTTCGCTGGTGTCGCTGACGCTCGACGAATTCGCCACCATCCCGCGTTCGATCGGCATCGCCAGCGGACCGAGCAAGGCAGCGCCGATCCTCAGTGCCATGCGCGGCAACCATCTCGACACCATCGTCACCGACGAGGCGACAAGCCTCCAGATTCTCGAACTTGCCGAACAGGAGGCAGCATGAGCTCCCGACAGATCCAACGCCGCATCGGCCGCTCCAACGTCTCCGCATCGGCGGTCGGTCTCGGCACCTGGGCGATAGGCGGCTGGATGTGGGGCGGCACCGACGAGCAAGCCTCGATCCGCGCCATCGAAGCCTCGATCGAAGCCGGCATCAGCCTGATCGACACCGCCCCTGCCTACGGCCTCGGCCGCAGCGAAGAGATCGTCGGCAAGGCCATCAAGGGCAGACGCGACAAGGTGGTCATCGCCACCAAATGCGGGCTCAACTGGCATTCCGGCAAGGGCAATCACTTCTTCGACCAGGACGGCAAGCCGGTGCATCGTTACCTCGGCGCCGATGGCATCGCCCATGAGCTGGAACAGAGCCTGCGCCGCCTCGGCACCGATTACATCGACCTCTACATCACCCATTGGCAGGACCCGACGACGCCGATTGCCGAGACCATGGCAACGCTCGAACAGCTCAAGGCAGAAGGCAAGATCCGCGCCATTGGCGCTTCCAATGTCAGTGCCGAAGACCTCGAACAATATGTCGCCGCCGGCCAGATCGACGCGATCCAGGAACGCTATTCGATGATCGATCGCGAGATCGAACAGACCCTGCTGCCGATCACGCAACGCAACGACGTCGCCACGCTCAGCTACTCCTCGCTGGCGCTCGGCCTGCTGACCGGGATGATCGATCCCTCGCGCGAATTCACCGGCGACGACCAGCGCAAGGGTAATCCGCGCTTTTCCGCCGCCAACCGGAAGAAGGTGGCGAACCTCAAGCAGGCCATCGCGCCGATCGCCGAACAGCACAAGGCGTCGATGGCCCAGATCGTCATCGCCTGGACACTGGCGCAGCCGGGCATCACCTTCGGCCTGTGCGGCGCGCGCACTGCCGAGCAGGCGCTCGACAACGCAAGGGCCGGCGAGATCACGCTTGGCGCGGACGAGCTGTCAATCATCGACACGGCAATCGCCACGCATCTCACCTCCATGGATGCCTGAGCGAAAAGGCACAGCCCACATGAACCGCAACGACACACTCGCCGCTCTGCGAGAGCGGCCCGATATTGCCGTGCTGGTGATAGGCGGCGGCATCAACGGCATCTCGGTGTTCCGCGAACTGGCCCTGCAAGGCGTCGACGTCGTGCTCGCCGACAAGGGCGACTATTGCTCAGGCGCCAGTGCTGCCCTGTCGCGCATGGTGCATGGCGGCCTGCGTTACCTCGAAAACGGCGAGTTCAAGCTGGTGCGGGAATCGCTGGTCGAGCGCGACCGGCTGTTGAAGAACGCGCCGCACTATGTCGCGCCGTTGCCGACGACGGTGCCGATCTTCGACACGTTTTCGGGCATCGCCAATGGTGCGGTCCGCTTCCTCGGCCTGACGCGCCGGCCGAGCCGTCGCGGCGCTCTGGTCATCAAGGCCGGCCTGACCATGTACGACCTGTTCACCAAGGCCAGGCGATTGATGCCAAAGCATAGCTTCCGGGGACGTGCCGAAACCCTCAAGGCGTGGCCGGCGATCAATCCCGATATCCGCAGCTCCGCCACCTATTACGACGCCTGGGTCAGCCGTCCCGAGCGCCTCGGCCTGGAAATGCTGTTCGACGCCATGGCATCGAGCCAGACCGCGCTAGCCCTGAACTACGCGGCAATCGCCACATCGGACGACGGCCTCGCCCTCACCGATACCTTGACCGGCGAAACGCTGCCGGTCCGCCCAAAACTGATCATCAACGCCACCGGCGGCTGGATCGATCTCACCAACAAGGCCATCGGCGCTTCAGCACCCCGGATGATGGGCGGCACCAAGGGCTCGCACCTGATCGTCGACAACGCCAAGCTTTACGACGCGCTTGGCGGACACATGGTCTATTACGAGAACGAGGATGGCCGCATCTGCATCCTGTTTCCTTATCTCGGCAAGGTGCTGATCGGCTCGACCGACATCCGTGTCGACGACCCCGACCACGTCCGCTGCGACGACGACGAGCGCAGCTACATCCTGCAGTCGCTCGCCTTCGTGTTCCCCACGATCGCCATCGCCGCAGACGAGATCGTCTTCCGCTTCGCCGGCGTACGTCCCCTGCCCGCCAGCGACGACAGTTTTACCGGCCGCATCCCGCGCGACCATTTCTGCGAGTTCGTGGAGCCAAGCGACAGCCTGCCGGCCACGCTGTGCATGATCGGCGGCAAGTGGACGACCTTCCGCTCCTTCGGCGAGATGGCCGCCGACATGGCGCTGGAACGCCTTGGCTTAAAGCGCAGGTCAGGCACCGAGGACCTCGCCATTGGCGGCGGCCGCGACTTCCCGGCCGACCCGGAGAAATGGTGCGCCGAGCTGGCGGCGAAACATGGCCTTGCCACCGAACGCGCAAAAGTCCTGCTTGAGCGCTATGGCACTTCGGCGGTGGATTTCGCAGCCGACCTCGCCTCCGACCCGATGCTGGCAGGATCGGATTACTCCGCTGGCGAGATCCGCCAGATCGTCGAGCGCGAGCAGGTCGAATGCCTGGCCGACATCTTCCTGCGCCGGACCACCGTCGCCATTTCGGGCGGGCTCAGCCTTGCCCTCATCGACGCCGTGCTTGGCGTCCTGGCCGACCACAAGGGCTGGAGCGCAGCGCAGGCCTCAGCCGAGCGCACCGCGTTCCTCGCCTTGCTCGCCCACCAGCACGGCATCGCCATTTCAGACCTCTCCCAGACGAACGACAAAAGGAGCGCCCTATGCGCGTGAACCACAAAGTCCGCATGAACCGGCTCTTCTCAGGCGGCCGCTGCCTCGACGTCGCCATCGATCATGGCGTCTGCAACGAGCCGAGCTTCCTCAACGGGCTCGAGGACATGGCCGGCGTCGTCGCCCAACTTGTCAAGGCCGGTCCCGACGCCATCCAGATGAACTACGGCCAGGCCGACCTGCTGCAGGCGGTGGCGGGCAAGGACAAGCCTGCACTCGTCATGCGCATCGACATGGGCAATCCCTACAACAAGATCCGCCACCGGGCGATGTGGGCGGTGTTGCAGAACGAGGCCGAGCCGCTGCTCGGCGCCATCGAGATGGATGCGGCCTGCGTCGTGGTCAATCTGTTCATGCTGCCCGACGAGCCAGACCTGTTTCGCCAATGCATCCAGAACATCGCCCGTGTCCGCGCCGACTGCGAGAAATACGGCCTGCCGCTGATGATCGAGCCGCTGGCGATGCTGCCGGTCGACCAGAGCGGCGGCTATATGGTCGATGGCGACGCCGAAAAGATCGTGACGCTGACCCGGCTCGCCCGCGAGATGGGTGCCGACATCATCAAGGCCGACCCGACCAACGATCCCAACGATTTCCACCGTGTCGTCGAGGCGGCGCGCTGCCCGGTGCTTGTGCGTGGCGGCGGCAAGGAGGACCTGCGCGCCGTGTTCGACAAGTCCGCGGCCTTGATGGCGCAAGGCGCGATGGGGATGGTCTATGGACGCAATATCTACCAGCATGCCAATCCGAGCGCTGTCGTGCGCGGGCTGATGGCGATCATCCACGACGGTGCGGATGGTGCCACGGCCTTCGACCTGTACAAGCAGGCATAGTCTGCGGCATCGGGAGGAGCCAAATGGGCAAGTACATTCTCGGCCTCGATGCGGGCAACACCGTCATCAAGGCGATCATCTTCGACCTGTCGGGGCGCGAACTGGCGCTCGCCGCTTGCGACGGCCGCTCGTCCATGCCCAAGCCTGGCCATGTCGAGCGCGACCTCGACGAACTCTGGCGCAACGCGGTCGTCGTCATCGGCCAATGCATCGACAAGGCCGGCATCGATCCAAGCGAGATCGTCGCCATCGGCTGCGCCGGGCACGGCAACGGCCTCTACGCGCTCGATCGCGATGGCGAACCGCTGATCGGCATCCAGTCACTCGACACCCGCGCCATAGGCATCGTTGCCAAGTGGGCCGAACAAGATGTCGGCGCCCGAACCTATGTGCATTGCCTGCAAAAACCGTGGGCAGCACAGACGCCGACCTTGCTCGCCTGGCTCAAGCGCCATTCGCCGGAGCTTTTCAGCCGCATCGGCACGGTGTTCCTGTGCAAGGATTTTGTCGTCAACAAGCTGACCGGTGCGCGCTCCACCGACACCACCGACATGTCTGGCTGTGGATTGCTGCAGATGCCTGATAGGCGCTACGACCACGACCTGCTCGCCGCCTATGGCCTTAGCGACTGTATGGACCTTTTGCCGCCGGTGCTGGAATCGGCCGACATCGCCGGCCACGTCACATCTGAGGTCGCGGCCCTGACCGGCCTGCGCGCCGGAACCCCCGTCGTCGCCGGCCTGTTCGACGTGGTGGCAAGCGCCGTTGGTTCGGGCGTCACCCGAACAGGTGCCGCTTCGATCATCGCCGGCACCTGGAGCGTCAACCAGGTCATATCAGACGAGCCGATCCGCGACCCCTCGATCTTCATGCTCTCGACCTTCGACCCCAGGCGGTACCTGGCGATCGAATCGAGCGCCACATCGGCCGCCAATCTCGAATGGATCGTCCGCGAATTCCTCGAGCATGGTCATGAGGCCAGCACCTCGCCGTTCGAGCTGTGCAGCGAACTCGTCGCCTCGGTCGATCCCGACGGCGACATCCCGATCTACCACCCCTTCCTCTACGGCTCGCAGCAGAACGGCCACGCCCGCGCCGGCTTCTACGGCATCGCCGGCTGGCACACGCGTGCCCACATGCTGCGCGCATTGTTCGAGGGCGTCGCCTTCGAGCACAAGCGCCACGTCGAGACCTTGCGCAAGGCGGGAGCCGTGTTCGACGAGGTCGTTTTGTCTGGCGGTGGCTCGCGCAGCGCCATCTGGCCGCAGATCTTCGCCGACGTGCTCGGCGTTCCCGTCACCGTGGCGCGCAGCCGCGAGACCGGGGCGCTGGGTGCGGCGATTGCAGCAGGCACCGGCGTCGGTATCTTTGAGAACTACAGTGCCGGTGCGACCGCAATGACAGCGTCCGCCCGGCACTATACGCCCAACGACGCGATTGCCCCCGCCTATTCCAGGCGCTATCGCCTCTATGGCGAGATCAACCAGGCGATGACCTCGATTTGGCAACGCATCGCTACCGAGCAGGCACCGCAGTGACCGAAGCATCCTCATCATTTGGCGACTACGACTACGTCATCGTCGGCGCCGGCTCAGCCGGTTGCGTGCTCGCCAACCGGCTGTCCGCCGATCCGCGCAACAGCGTGCTTTTGCTCGAAGCTGGTGGCAGCGACCGCTACCATTGGGTCAACATCCCGATCGGCTATCTCTACTGCATGGGCAATCCACGCACCGACTGGCTGATGAAGACCGAGCCGGAAGCCGGCCTCAACGGCCGCAGCCTCAACTATCCCAGGGGTAAGGTTCTGGGCGGCTGCTCGTCGGTCAACGGCATGATCTACATGCGCGGCCAGGCCGCCGACTATGACGGCTGGCGCCAGGCCGGCAATGTCGGCTGGGGCTGGGACGACGTTTTGCCCTACTTCCTGAAGTCGGAAGATTATCACGGTGGCAGCAGCGCCATGCATGGTGCGGGCGGCGAGTGGCGCATCGAAAAACAGCGCCTGTCCTGGCCGATCCTCGACGCCTTCCGCGACGCAGCCGAAGAGCTCGGCATCCCGCGCACTGGTGATTTCAACACCGGCACCAATGAGGGCTCGGGCTATTTCGAGGTCAACCAGAAGAAAGGCGTGCGCTGGAACACCTCCAAGGCCTTCCTGCGCGGCATCGCCGATCGCACCAACCTGCGTGTCGTCACCGGTGCGGAGACCGAACGGCTTGAATTCGACGGCCGCCGCGTCACCGGCCTCGTCTTCCGCAAGGACGGGCAACTGCATCGGGTCAAGGCTGGCCAGACCATCCTCGCTGCCGGCGCCATCAACTCGCCGAAGATCCTCGAACTGTCGGGCGTCGGCCAGCCGGAGCTGCTTTCACGCCTCGGCATCGAAGTCCGCCATGCGCTGGCGGGCGTCGGCGAAAACCTGCAGGACCATCTGCAGATCCGCACCGTGTTCAAGGTGACGGGCGCGGCGACGCTCAACCAGCGCTACCACAGTCTTTTCAGCCGGGCCGGGATGGGTCTCGAATACGCGCTGAAGCGCAGCGGCCCCCTGTCGATGGCGCCGAGCCAGCTTGGCATCTTCGCCAAGAGCGATCCGCGCCTCGCAACGCCCGATCTCGAATATCATGTCCAGCCGCTCAGTACCGACCGCCTCGGCGAACCGCTGCACCGCTTTCCCGCAGTGACCGTTTCGGTCTGCAACCTGCGCCCTGAAAGCCGAGGAACGGTGCACATGGCCTTGGCCGATCCGCGTGAGGCCGCAAAAATCCAGCCGAACTACCTCTCCACCGAAGGCGACCGCAACACGGCCATTGCCTCGCTGCGCCATGTCCGCCGCCTGATGAATGCCAAGGCCGTCGCGCGGTTTGCACCCGAGGAAATGCTGCCCGGCACGCAATACGACAGCGACGCCGACCTGCTCCACAAGGCGGGCGACATCGGCACGACCATCTTCCACCCCGTCGGCACCTGCAAGATGGGCGCAGATAACATGGCCGTGGTCGACGACCGGCTACGCGTCCATGGGCTCGCAGGCCTGCGCGTCGTCGACGCCTCGATCATGCCGTCGATCGTCTCTGGCAACACCAACTCGCCAGTGATCATGATCGCCGAGCGGGCGGCCGAAATGATCCTCCAAGACGCCTCCGCGAGAGCCTGAGCCGAACCCGCTTCCATCCGCGCTTCGCCCAAGTGAAACCAGGCTATCAGGATTTTCGCCCCTCCGAAGCCCAAATGCAAACGGCTCGCCGGTTTTGACCGTGCGGGCCTTTGTCATTTCTGGGTTTTGCGGGATGCGGCTTTGTTTGTTTGCCGGCCTTTTCGACCGTTGACTCGTTGCTGGCCCCTACTGCGGCTTGGGATCGAACAGTCACGAGGAGCCAAATAGCAAAACGCCCCGCTTGAGGCGGGGCGTTTTGGGATTTGGATTTGGATTTGGATTTGGATTTGGAAAGTTTGGTTGCGGGGACAGGATTTGAAC
>NZ_JBFUIP010000060.1:0-33052 GCF_056401815.1 Aminobacter sp. P4_D5
CCCTGATCAATGCCATCGCCAACCTGCTTGCCGGCGGCCATCAGCTCGAGTTCGACTTCGCCATCATCTATGCGGCAGTGACGCTAGCCACGTGCCTGACCATGGCATTCATCGGCAGCCGCGCGAACCGAAAAATCCAGTCCGACTTCGTCACCTTGGACGTCACCGCATGGATGATGTCCGGCGGCATCACGGCTGCGCTACTGGTTGCCTTCATCGGTGGCAGCTTGGTCGAAGGCACCGGGCTCGCCTGGATCGCGCCCTATGTCGACCCCGTCGTGCTGGCGCTGGTGTGCCTAATCATCATCCCGATGCCCATCGGCACCGTCCGCCAGGCGTTTTCGGACATTTTGCTGATCACGCCGGAAACGCTCAAGGCCCATGTCGACGAGATCGCCCGCGCAACCGTAAAGAAACACGGCTTTGTTTCTTATCGCGCCTATGTCGCCAAGGTCGGCCGTCTGACGCAGATCGAGCTCTATTTCATCGTGCCTCCCGGCCTGCCCGCGAAATCGATCGAGGATTGGGACCGGCTGCGCGACGAAATCGGCGACGCCCTTGGCGATGAAGGTCCCGACCGCTGGCTGACGATCGCCTTCACCGCCGACAAGGAATGGGCGGAGTAGCTCAGCCTATTTGCGCCTCTTCCATGAGCCAGGCAATGAAGCGCGCGATAGCGGGCCGTTCAGAGACATGCGGCAAGGTGACGGCATAATACGCGAACGCGGTCGGCCATGGGCGTTCGATGGCGACAGCAAGCCGGCCAGAGGCGATTTCTTCCCTCGCATAGATATCGCGAATGAGCGCCATGCCTTGCCCTGCTTCGGCGGCGCGGATCAGCAGAAAATCGTCGTCGAACGAAGGTCCCCGCTCGATACGCGCATCGCCTTCGATCCCCATCGCCTTGAGCCACAGCCGCCAGTCGGCCCTGTCTGAGTCCTGCAGGAGGGGGTAGGCAAGGCAATCGCCGGGCTCCTTTATTTGAGGTCCGCTGGCAAGCAGCGCGGGGCTCGCCACCGGTATCAGTTCGGGGGCCATCAGATGGATGGCATCAAGGCCCGGATAGTCGCCAAGGCCGTGGCGGATTGCGACATCCACCCTCCCCTTGCGCAGATCCACCAGCACGGATGATGCCTCGACCCGAACCTCGATCTCAGGGTGCCGGCTGGTGAAGCGTCCCAGGCGAGGAACGAGCCAGGACGCCGCGAATGATGGCACGGTACACACAGTGACGGATTGCACCGCATTTCTGGCCTCGAGTAGGTCGAGGCCATTTTCGATCTGGTCAAAGGCACGAAGGACCGCCGGATGGACGCTGGCGCCGGCTTCGTTGAGCGCAACGCCATATCGTGTCCGCGAAAACAGAGGCGCGCCAGTGCGCTCCTCAAGCAACCTCAATTGCTGGCTCACGGCCCCAGAAGTCACCCCCAACGCTTCAGCGGCACGCTTGATACTGCCGTGGCGTCCGGTTTCGGCGAAGGCTCGCAGTGCCAGCAAAGGAAGAACCCGACCCATCAGATGTCCGATCTAGAAATGAATTCATCTAAACTCTTTCAAGAAGCAATTCCGCCTTCGAACTACCACATCTTGCGCCAATTATCCATCGTTCACAAAAGGTTTATCGGATACACGTTTCTGCGATGGCCATATCCAGAATTTAGTATGTCTATCTTCTTGAACGAGAAATCATCGTTTCCCTCACATGTCCCGGTTTCGTAGCGTGGGGCCAAGGTAGCGCTTCAAAAGAGCAGCTCACCCGGCCGGGCCTTCCGCCCAGTCCCAGACAGACCCATGACAAGGAAACTTCCGCCAATGAACATCGCCGTCCCCCGAACAGATCGTTCGACCGCCGTCTCCGGCGCATCCAGCGACGCATTTGCCGGTCACCCCGGCTATCGGCGCATGTTCGCTCCGGACCGGCTGACAGTCGGCATCTTTCTGCCCTTGCGCTTCTATGAGGGCGACATGGCCGTACTGGAAGGTCAGGCCGCATTGGTTGAAGAAATCGACCGCCGCGACTTCGCAAGCATCTGGGTCCGTGACGTGCCGCTTTTCGATCCGGGATTTGGCGATGCGGGCCAGCTTTTCGACCCTTTCACCTATCTTTCCTATCTGGCGGCGCGGACGCAAAAAGTCGCGCTGGCCACGGGAAGCGCCATCTTTTCGCTCCGCCATCCCATCGATCTCGCCAAGGCCGCGACCACCATCGACCAGCTTTCAGGCGGGCGTCTTGTGCTGGGAATAGCGTCCGGCGACCGGCCGGCCGAGTTTCCGGCCTATGGCTTGGACATGGACGATCGGGGCAGGCGATTTGCGGAAGCGGTCTCCTATTTCCGGCAACTCATCGCCCCCGGGCGCCCGTCCATCAATTCAACGCTCGGAACGATGACAGGCATCGATTTCCTGCCCAAGCCGCCTGTCGGTCGTATCCCCCTGATCATCACCGGGTCGAGCAGGCAGACACCGGCTTGGGTTGCCGAACACGCCGACGGCTGGCTGACGTACCCGCAGCCCACCCACATACCAGAAGGCCCAAAGCGGCTGGCGCAGAACATTCGTGCCTGGCGCGACCAGATTCCGGACGGTGGTTTTCGCCCGCATATGACCAACGAATGGCTCGACCTCTCCGACGATCCCGACTTTCCTCGCACCCCGCTCCGTGGCGGCTTCGTGTTGAAGACCGGCCGCAAGGGACTGATCGACCTTCTCGGAGAATGGCGCGAGGCCGGCGTCAACCACGCAGCACTTGGAATGCAGTTTTCCACGAGGCCGGCTGGCGAGATCATCCAGGAGCTTGCCGAAGAGGTATTGCCGCACTTCCCCTCGCTGGAGGGGCCCTCGCCGCTTGCCGCAAAATGGTAAGCACTGAGGCGCCTGGAATATTGTCGCCAGACACCCTCAAGTCGGCCTTCGCGCAGATACCGACATCCGTTGCAGTCATAACAACGGGCAGCGGATCGGAACGCTACGGCGCAACCGTTGGCACGCTGGGCGCTCTGTCCCTTGGCCCGCCGATGCTGATGTTTGCGATGAAACAGGCCTCTGGGCTGCTACAGCGGCTGGAGGCCGGAACCCCGATCGGCATCAACGTTCTCGCCGCCCACCAGCATGACATTGCGCGCCGCTTCGCAACGCCGGGGATAGACCGGTTCGGTGACACCAGTTGGTGCGAGGAATACGGGCTTCCTCGCATCGATGAGACACTGATGTGGATGGCGGCCAGCGTCCGCGACCAGCTGCCACTCGGGGATCACTCACTGGTCACGGCGATCGTCGAGCACACCGAGACGGAAGACCATGCACCGTTGCTGTATTGGCGGCGCAGCCTTTCGTCGATCTCGAACAGCGCTGGAGTGTAAGCGGATAGGCGTTCTGGCGGCTGCATCGACAAGTTGGCGTGCAGCCGCCACTACGCCTTGATGCGCCAGCCGGTCCTGAATATCCACCAGACCGCGACAAGGCAGGCCGCCAGGAACACCAAAGTCATGCCGAGGCTGATGCCGACATTGACGTCCGATATGCCAAAGAAGCTCCAACGGAAGCCGCTGACTAGGTAGACCACCGGGTTGAACAGCGACACGGTGCGCCAGAACGGCGGCAGCATGTCGATGGAATAGAAGCTGCCGCCCAGAAAGGTCAGTGGCGTCACAATCAGCATCGGCACCAGCTGCAGCTGCTCGAAATTGCCGGCCCAGATGCCGATGATGAAGCCGAACAGGCTGAAGGTGACGGCGGTCAGCACCAGAAACAGCAGCATCCATCCAGGGTGCTGGATCTCCAGCGGCACGAACAGGGCAGCGGTAGCGAGGATGATCAAGCCGAGGATGATCGACTTCGACGCCGCCGCCCCGACATAGGAGATAACGATCTCCAGATACGAAACCGGCGCCGACAACAGTTCGTAGATCGTGCCGACGAATTTCGGGAAATAGATGCCGAAGGACGCGTTGGAGATGCTCTGGGTGAGCAGCGACAGCATGATCAGCCCGGGCACGATGAAAGCGCCGTAGCTGATGCCGTTGATCTCTGTGATGCGCGAGCCGATGGCAGCCCCAAAGACGACGAAATAAAGCGATGTCGAGACGACGGGCGAAACGATGCTTTGCAGCAGCGTGCGCCAGGTGCGCGCCATTTCGAACAAATAGATTGCGCGGATCGCGTAAAAATTCATCGCCGTTCACTCACCAGATTGACGAAAATCTCTTCGAGCGAACTCTGCTTGGTCTGCAGGTCCCTGAAGCGGATTCCGGCGTCGTTGAGGTCCTTGAGCAGGGCGGTGATGCCCGTCCGCTCGCCTTGGGTGTCGTAGGTGTAGACGAGCTCATGCCCGTCCTCGGACAGGTCGAGCCCATGTCCCGCCAGCTCGGGCGGCAGGTGTTCCAGCGGGTTCTGCAACTGAAGCGTCAGCTGCTTGCCGCCCAGCTTGTGCATCAGCTCGGCCTTTTCCTCGACCAGGATGATCTCGCCATGGCTGATGACACCGACCCGGTCGGCCATCTGCTCGGCCTCTTCGATGTAGTGCGTGGTCAGGATGATGGTGACGCCGGTTTCGCGCAGCTGCCGCACAACCTCCCACATGTCGCGCCGGAGCTCGACGTCCACACCGGCCGTCGGCTCGTCGAGGAACAGGATCTGCGGCTCGTGCGACAACGCCTTGGCGATCATCACGCGGCGCTTCATGCCGCCCGACAGGGTGATGATCTTGTTGTCCTTTTTGTCCCACAGCGACAGGTCCTTGAGGATCTTTTCGATGTGGGCGGGGTTCGCCGGCTTGCCAAACAGGCCACGGCTGAAGCTGACCGTCGCCCAGACCGTCTCGAAGGCGTCGGTCGTGAGTTCCTGTGGCACAAGGCCGATGCGTGAGCGCGCCGCGCGGAAGTCGGTGACGATGTCGTGCCCGTCAGCCAGCACTTTGCCTTCGGATGGATTGACGATCCCGCAGATGATGCTGATCAGCGTCGTCTTTCCCGCCCCATTCGGGCCGAGCAAAGCGAATATCTCGCCACGGCGAATATCGAGGTTGATGTTCTTGAGCGCCGAAAAGCCCGACGCATAGGTCTTGGAAAGATTTGAAACGGAAATAATCGGTTGCATGACGACCGTGCGGGAAAATGAGGGAAATTCGAAGAAACGGCGTCGGAAACTGAAATTCCGGCGCAAGGGTTAGCGGAATATATGGACTGTCATTCTGCGAACAAGACCGGCCTTGCCATCTCCTGACATCTTGCGCTTATCGGATGAGCCTGACCGCTCTTGACGCATGCTCCGTCCTCACTCAACAGTCGCCTTTAAGGGGACACGATGCCATTTGATATCAGCAGCAAACTCGCGTCTCCGACCGGAGCAGTACTCAATCTTTACGTCAGGGCTGCCGACGCCCCTGCCGGCGCCGTGGTGCAGATCAATCACGGGCTTGCCGAGCATGCCGCGCGCTACGGCCGCTTCGCCGACTTTCTCGCCGCGCGTGGCTATCACGTCTATGCCCACGACCATCGTGGCCATGGTGAGACCACCGCGCCCGGCGCGCCGACCGGACGTTTCGCCCAAAAGGACGGCGTCGAGCACGTACTTGCTGATGTCGGGGCGGTTCACGACCGCATCGCCGAACAGCATCCCGGCCTGCCCGTCGTCATCTTCGGCCATTCGATGGGCGGGCTGATCGCACTCAACTTCACGCTCCGCCATTCCGAGCGAATTGCCGCCGCAGCCATCTGGAACGCTAATTTCTCGGCCGGCCTGCTTGGTCGGCTTGCCCAGGCGATCCTTGCCTTCGAGCGTTTCCGTCTGGGTTCCGACGTGCCCTCCCGCATCCTGCCAAAGCTGACCTTCGGCGACTGGGCGAAGAAAATAACCAATCCCCGCACCGAGTTCGATTGGCTCTCGCGCCATCCCGCGGAAGTCGACCTCTACGTCGCCGACCCGCTCTGCGGCTGGGACGCATCCGTGTCGATGTGGATCGACATTTTCGACCTCGTCTTCGCTGGCGCCGACGACCGCAACTTCGCTGGTGTGCGCAAGGACCTGCCGTTCAATCTGGTGGGCGGCGAGCGCGACCCCGCCACGTCAGGCGGCAAGGCTGTCGAAACGCTGGCAACCCGCATGCGCCGGATGGGTTTTTCGAATCTCATTTCAAAGGTTTACGCCGAGACCCGCCACGAAAGCCTCAACGAGATCAATCGCGAGCCGATCATGGCCGATTTCGCCGACTGGCTGGACCGCACAATTCCCCGCTGACAGCGGCAACTGGCCCATCGCAACGTGGTGGCGGGATATCGGGACTCCTGATAGAGCGTGGCCCACTTGAAATGAATTCTGGTGCCTCATGAGCAATCCGCCCCTTCACGGCGTCCGCGTCATCGAACTCGCCCGCATCCTTGCCGGCCCATGGGCGGGACAATTGCTGGCCGATCTCGGCGCCGACGTCATCAAGGTGGAGAACCCAGATGGCGGCGACGACACGCGCAAGTGGGGTCCGCCCTTCGTCACTTCCCATGACGGCGAAAACCTCTCGGCCGCCTATTACCACTCCTGCAATCGCGGCAAGCGCTCCATCGCGCTCGACTTCTCGACACCAAAAGGTGCGGAGATCGTGCGCAAGCTGGTCGCCGACGCCGACATTCTGATCGAGAATTTCAAGCTCGGCGGCCTCAAGAAATACGGCCTCGATTATGAGAGCCTGAAAAAGATCAATCCCAAGCTGGTCTATTGCTCGATCACCGGCTTCGGCCAGGACGGGCCTTATGCGGCCCGCGCCGGCTACGACTTCATCGTCCAGGGCATGTCGGGCCTGATGTCGATCACCGGGCCCGCAGGCGGCGAGCCGCAGAAGGTCGGCGTCGCCGTCACCGACATCTTCACCGGGCTTTACTCCGTCATCGCCATCCAGGCCGCCCTCCGCCACGCCGAGGCCACAGGCCAGGGCCAGCATGTCGACATGGCCTTGTTCGACGCCCAGATGTCGGTGCTCGCCAACCAGAACCTGAACTATCTGGTCTCGGGCAATTCGCCGGTGCAGATGGGCAATGCCCATCCCAACATCTCGCCCTACGAGGTTTTGCCGGTGCGCGACGGGCATTTCATCCTTGCCGTCGGCAATGACGGCCAGTTCCAGAAATTCTGCGCCATCGTCGGGCTCGAAGCCATCGCCACCGACCCGCTCTTCGCCACCAATTCGGCGCGCGTCGCCAATCGTGTCGCCCTGCGTGAGAAGATCGTGGCCGCACTCGCAGCCTTCGACCGCGAAACACTGCTTGCCAGGCTCGAAGCATCGGGCGTGCCGGCAAGCCCGATCAACACCATCGGCCAGGCTTTCTCCGACCCGCAGGCGATCGCCCGCGGCATGCGCATGGACCTCGACGACGGCCACGGCAACAAGCTGCCCTCGGTGCGCGCGCCGATGGTCATGTCCGAGACACCGCTAACCTATGACCGGCCGTCTCCCCGGCTGGGCGAACACACCGCAGAAATCCTTGCCGAACTGGAGAAGAATGCGAAATGAAGACCGGCGGAAAACTGATCGTCGATGCGCTTGAGGCCAATGGCGTCGACCGCATATATTGCGTGCCGGGCGAATCCTATCTCGCGGTGCTCGACGCGCTGCATGATTCAAAGATCCGCAGCATCGTTTGCCGCCAGGAGGGCGGTGCCGCGATGATGGCCGACTGCCATGGCCGCCTCACCGGCCAGCCTGGCATCTGCTTCGTCACCCGCGGTCCCGGCGCCACCAACGCCTCCGCCGGCGTTCACATCGCCATGCAGGATTCGATCCCGATGATCTTGTTCATCGGCCAGGTGGCGAGCCATGCCAAGGAGCGCGAGGCGTTCCAGGAAGTCGACTACAAGCGCTTCTTCGGCGATATCGCCAAATGGGTCGTCGAGATCGACGACGCAGCCCGCATTCCCGAACTGGTCACCCGCGCCTTCTCCGTCGCCATGTCTGGCCGTCCCGGCCCGGTGATCGTGTCGCTGCCCGAGGACATGCTGACCAGCGTCGTTGAGGCTCCGGTCGCGCTACCCGCGACCCCTGTCGAAACCCGCCCCGGCGACGAAGAGCTTTCCAAACTCGAAGCCCTGCTCAATGGCGCCAAGCGTCCCTTCGTCATCCTCGGCGGCACCCGCTGGAATGCCGAGGCCGTCGAGCGGATCAAGAAGATTTCGGAAGCCTGGGCTCTGCCCGTCGGCGTCTCCTTCCGCCGCCAGATGCTGTTCGACCACCTGCACGAAAACTACGCCGGCGACGTCGGCATCGGCGTCAACCCCAAGATCGCCAAGGCGATCAAGGACGCCGACCTCGTGCTGCTCGTCGGTGGCCGCTTCGGCGAAATGCCGTCGTCCGACTACACGCTGATCAAGAGCCCCTATCCCGACCAGACGCTTGTCCACGTCCATGCCGACGCTGACGAGCTCGGTCGCGTCTACCGCCCGACATTGGCCATCAACGCCTCGCCCGCCGCTTTCGTCGAGGCCTTCGCCAAGCGCAAGCCCGCCGCCAAACCGGCCTGGGTCGAGGCCACGAAGGCGCTGCACGCCGCCTATCTCGAATGGTCGACACCGCCCCTCACCGGCCCTGGCGCTGTCCAGATGGGCCCGATCATGAACTGGCTGGAAAAGGTCCTGCCGGAAGACGCGATCCTCACCAATGGTGCTGGCAACTACGCCACCTGGGTGCACCGCTTCCACCGCTTCCGCCGCTTCGCCACCCAGGGAGCACCGACCTCCGGCTCGATGGGCTACGGCACGCCGGCTGCGGTCGCCGCCAAGGGCCTGTTCCCCGAACGCGAGGTCATTGCCTTCGCCGGCGACGGCTGCTTCTTGATGAACGGCCAGGAATTCGCCACCGCCGTGCAATATGGCCTGCCGATCATCGTGATCGTCGTCAACAACGGCATCTACGGCACCATTCGCATGCACCAGGAGCGCGAATATCCCGGCCGCGTCGAAGCGACCGACCTCAAGAACCCGGATTTCGCAGCCCTTGCCCGCGCCTATGGCGGCCATGGCGAGACCGTGCGCGAAACCGACGAGTTCGCGCCCGCTTTCGAACGCGCGCGCGCCAGCGGCAAGCCGACGATCATCGAGATCAAGCTCGACCCGGAAGCGATCACGCCCACGCGCACGCTGAGCGACATCAGGGACAAGCGCTAACCCTTGCTCTGGGGAAAGCGCAAGGGTCGTGGCAAATGCGCGTCTTTGGTGCTATTGAGGCCGCGCATTCCACCATCCTGACGTAACATTTCCCCAGGCAAGCTGATGATTTCAATCGTCATTCCGTGCAAGAACGAAGCCGAGAACCTGCCGATACTGGTCGGTGAGGTTCATGCCGCCATGGCCGGCCGCGACTACGAGGTGATCGTCGTCGACGACGGTTCGACCGACCGCACGCCTGACGTGCTCGCCGAACTCGCCCGCTCCGCAGGTCGCCTGCGCCACATCCGCCATGACCGCTCGGCCGGCCAAAGCGCGGCTGTCCGCTCCGGCGTTTTCGCCGCCAACGGCGAGATCGTCGTGACCATGGACGGCGACGGCCAGAACGATCCAGCCTATCTGCCCAAGCTCGCCGACGCGCTGATCGCCGCCGGTCCTTCTGTCGGCATCGCCGCCGGCCAGCGCCTCAAGCGCACCGACACCAAGCTCAAGCAGCTGTCCTCGCGCTTCGCCAATGGCCTGCGCGAAATGATCCTGCGCGACGGCACCCGCGACTCAGGCTGCGGCCTCAAGGCGCTGCACACCGACCTGTTCCGCCAGCTGCCATTCTTCGACGGCTGGCATCGCTATCTGCCTGCCCTTTCGCTGCGCGAAGGCCGCGGCGTCGTCCATGTCGATGTTGTCGACCGCTCGCGGCGCCACGGCAAATCCAACTATGGCATCCTCGATCGCGGTCTGCGCGGCATCCTCGATCTATCAGGCGTGTGGTGGCTGCGCCGCCGCCGCAAGGTTGTGCCAACGGTCACGGAGCTTGGCCAATGAACCTCATCTCGGAACTCGGCACCTGGCTGCACGACGTATTCGTCGCGCAGTTCGACGGCTGGATCCTGCTCGGCTTCGTCGCGCAGGGCTTCTTTACCATGCGCTTCGTCGTCCAGTGGCTCGCCTCCGAGCGCGCCAAGCGTTCGGTCGTGCCGATCGCCTTCTGGTTCTTCTCACTCGGCGGCGGCACGCTGCTGCTGATCTACGCCATTCAGCGCCAGGACCCGGTCTTCATCGCCGGCCAGGGGCTCGGCCTGTTCATCTACATCCGCAATCTCTGGCTGATCGCCAATGAGCGGCGTCTGGCCATGTCCAAGACGGACTGACCACGCATGACGACTTCCGGAATCAAAACCTCCGAAACGCCCGCCAAGGCGTTGTCGCCGCTCACATATCTGCTTTTGGCACTGCTCGCCCTGTTCGCCTTCGCGCCGGGCATATCCACCTTGCCGCCAACCGATCGCGACGAGTCGCGCTTTGTCCAGGCGACCAAGCAGATGGTCGAGAGCGGCGACTATGTCGATATCCGCTTCCAGGACGTGCCACGCTACAAGAAGCCTGCCGGCATCTACTGGCTGCAGTCCACCGCCGTGCTGTTGAGCGGCCAGGGCAGCGAAGCCCCCATCTGGGTCTATCGGCTGATATCGGTGCTCGCCGGCACCTTCTCGGTCCTGGCTCTTGCCTTCATCGGCGATCGCATGTTCGGCCGAACCGCAGGCCTCATCGCCGGACTCGGCCTGATGGGCATCCTGATGCTGGGTGTCGAGGCGCGCATCGCCAAGACCGATGCGACGCTGCTCGCCACTGCCTTACTCGCCCAGGGTGCGTTGGCGGCAAT
Organism: Aminobacter sp. P4_D5; assembly: GCF_056401815.1. Classification (NCBI taxonomy): domain Bacteria; kingdom Pseudomonadati; phylum Pseudomonadota; class Alphaproteobacteria; order Hyphomicrobiales; family Phyllobacteriaceae; genus Aminobacter; species Aminobacter sp. P4_D5. The sequence continues at coordinate 10,805 of NZ_JBFUIP010000060.1, forward strand.
CTATCTCGGCCACAAGGCCGGCAAGCGGCAGGGCCGCGCCCATTGGCTGTTCTGGGCGGCTCAGGGTCTGTCGATCCTGATCAAGGGCCCCGTCATTCCTTTCATGAGCGTGCTGACGATCGCCGCCATTGCCATCTTCGACCGTGACCGCTCCTGGCTGCGCAAGCTGAAGCCCCTCAGCGGCCTCCTGCTGACACTGCTGGTCGCAGCGCCCTGGCTGATCCTGATCACGCTCAAGACCGGCAGCGCCTTTTGGCAGGAATCGGTCGGCAAGGACCTGTTGAGCAAGGTCGGTTCCGGCCAGGAATCGCACGGCTTCCCGCCCGGCTATTATTTCCTGACCTATTCGCTGTTCATGTGGCCCTTCGCACTGGTGGCGCTCGAAGGTGGACTCAAGGCGCTCAATCGCTTCCGCCAGGATCCGCGCCTGCTGTTTTGTCTCGCCTGGTACCTGCCCTATTGGGTCGCCATCGAGCTGATCCCGACCAAGCTGCCGCATTATGCCTTGCCGGCGTATCCGGCGATGATCTTGCTGATGGCCTGGGTGTTGACCGACAAGTCGGCCGCCAGCATCGAGCTGTCGCGCTGGCAGTTCTGGATACGCCGTGCCTGCGCCTTCGGCATGTTCGGCATCAGCATCGGCCTGGCCGCCATAGCGCTTGGCATCACGCCCTATTTCCTCGGCTATTTCTCCTGGTGGGGAATGCTCGCCGCGTTGCTGGTCCTGATATCAGCCAGATATGGCATTGGCGCGCCCGACGGCATGGATCCGGTCAGGCGCGTAGCCTTTGCCGCAGCCGCCGCCGCGGCGGTTTTCGGCCTCCTCACCTGGAAGATTTTGCCGCCGCTCAAGCCCTTGTGGCTCAGCCCCGAGATCGCCGAACGCTTCGAACAATTGAAGCCATGCCCGACCTCGCAGCTGGTCTCCGCCGGCTATGGCGAGCCGAGCCTGGTCTTCCTCGCCGGCACGCAAACCCAGCTCACCGACGGCAAGGGGGCCGCCGATGCGCTCGCTGCCGATCCAGCCTGTACCATCGCACTGATTGCAGAAGCCGAGAGCAAGTCCTTCCTCGCCGCCATTCCAGGTGGCGTGGACGCACTCAGGCAGCGCGGCATCATCGAAGGCATGAACTATTCCAAGGGCGAGCCGCGCACGCTCACCTTCTACACGCTCGGGCACTAGGCGCGGGCGCCCCCCGCGCACCCGCTTTTGACCTTCCGCTTTACCTCCCTCGTGGTTCGTTTTGCGGGAGGGCGCTTGGCGCTCCATTCCCTGCCTGCTGTCGCTTCACAAGGCAGGTCGCGTTCCAGACAATGCATGGCTGGATATGGCCGCCGGCAGAGCCTCCACCATGCCACCTTCCAGCATCAGGCGAATGATTGACTTGGCATGAACAGAACGACCGCAACGCTCATCGGCTTTTCAGCCATCCTCACATGGTCGTTTCTGGCCCTGCTTTCGACCGCCGCGGGACCAATCCCGCCGTTTCAGCTGGCAGCAATGACCTTCACGCTAGGCGGCCTCGTCGGTGTGTCCAGCTGGATCTTTCGCCCGGGCGCGATCAGGTCGTTGCGGCAGCCATGGCAAGTGTGGGCGTTGGGGACCGCCGGCCTCTGCATCTATCACTGTGCCTATTTCTTCGCGATCCAGTCGGCCTCGCCCATCGAGGTCAGTCTGATCGCCTACCTGTGGCCGCTGTTGATCGTCGTCTTCGCCGCCTTCCTGCCCGGGGAAAAGCTCAGGCTGCACCACATTGCCGGCGTGATCCTCGGGCTTGCCGGCGCCATTGTCGCCATCACCAAAGGTGGCAGCGTCGGCTTGGCCGACGGGGTGAAGCCTGGCCACGTCATTGCGCTATTCTGCGCCTTCGTCTGGGCCGGCTACTCCGTGCTTTCCCGCCGCTTCGGCAGGGTGCCCACCGATGTCGTCGCCGGCTACTGCCTCATCACTGCGGCAGTCGCATTTGCGCTCCACCTGGCTCTCGAGACCACCGTCTGGCCCGAAACGAACACGCAGTGGGCTGCAATCGCCATCTTGGGCGCAATCCCGCTCGGTGCCGGCTTCTACGCCTGGGATTACGGCTGCAAGCACGGCGAGATCATGGTGCTTGGCGCATTGTCATATGCAGCACCGCTGTTTTCGGTGATTGTCTTGCTGGTCGCAGGGTTTGGCGCGTTTCACTGGTCGGTGGCGCTGGCCTGCATCCTCATCACGGTCGGCGCCGTCATCGCCGCCAAGGACATGCTGTTCGGCAAGCAGCCAAAGGAAGCAGCGGCGGCGGCCTCACCCTGGCCAAAGAAAAAGGGGCGGTTACCCGCCCCTCTTCCGAAATCAGAATCGCAAACCCTACTTGATCGCCTTGTCGGTGATCGTTGACGTCCAGGCGCCGGTAGGTTCCTTGGTGATGATCTTTTGCGCCAGGAGCGCTTCGGCCGTGCGCTTGTAGGCCGCTTCGATCAGCTTGCCGTCGGCATTGTCGATCAGCTTGGCCACTTCGCCCATCATGCGCTTCTGATGGTTTTCGTCCTGGCCGCCATTGTCGACGACGATGCCGGCTGCCTCATCGGGATTGTCGACGGCATATTTCCAGCCCTTCATCGAGGCGCGCACGAAGCGAACCATCTTGTCTTCGAAGGCCGGGTCCTTGAGCTTGTCTTCAAGCGCATAGAGACCATCCTCGAGCAGGTCGTTGCCCATGGCGGTGTAGTTGAACACCGTCAGCTCTTCCGGCTTGAAGCCGGCGTCGATCAGCTGCCAATACTCGTTGTAGGTCATGACCGAGATGCAGTCGGCCTGCTTCTGGATCAGCGGCTGCACGTCGAAGCTCTGCTTCAGCACGGTCACGCCATCGGCCCCGCCCTCCGTCGACAGGCCGAGCTTGTTCATCCAGGCGAAGAACGGATATTCGTTGCCGAAGAACCAGACGCCCAGCGTCTTGCCCTTGAAGTCGGCTTCGGTCTTCACCGGACCGTCCTTCGGGCAAACAAGCTCCATGCCGGCCTTCTTGTAGGGCTGGGCGATGTTGACCAGGCCGACACCCTTTTCGCGGGCTGCAAGCGCGCCGCCCATCCAGTCGACGATGACGTCGGCGCCACCGCCGGCAATCACCTGCTCCGGCGCGATGTCGGGGCCGCCCGGCTTGATCTCGACGTCGAGGCCTTCGTCCGTATAGAAGCCCTTCTCCTTGGCCACGTAATAGCCGGCGAACTGCGACTGCGTCACCCATTTGAGCTGCAAAGCGACCTTGTCGGCGGCAAGTGCTGCCTGCGCTGTGGCCAGCGACATCGCCCCCGCCATCAACGATACCATCAGTCTTTTCATCTTCTTTTTTCCCTCTGAAGTTGGACCGCGGCCCCGCCCAAGGAGCTCAGGTCACGCCCGCCCACCACGGACGGACGGATGCCAGAAAGTGGTGACCCTCTCGATGAAGGCGACCACACCATAGAAGACGGAACCGGCCAGAGCCGCAACAGCGATCTCCGCCCAGACCATGTCGACATTCATGCGCCCGATCTCGGTCGAGATGCGGAAGCCCATGCCGACGATCGGCGTGCCGAAGAATTCGGCGACGATGGCGCCGATCAGCGCCAGCGTGGAGTTGATCTTCAACGCGTTGAAGATGAAGGGAGCGGCGGCCGGCAGCCGCAGCTTGAACAGCGTCTGCCAGTAGTTCGACGCATAGGTGCGCATCAGGTCGCGCTCCATATGGCCCGAAGCCGCAAGGCCAGCGACCGTGTTCACCAGCATCGGGAAGAAGGTCATGATGATGACTACGGCAGCCTTGGACTGCCACTCGAAACCGAACCAGATCACCATGATCGGGGCCACGCCGATGATCGGCAGTGCCGACACCATGTTGCCGATGGGCAAGAGGCCCTTGCGCAGGAACGGCACGCGGTCGGCCAGGATCGCCACCACGAAACCCGAGGCACAGCCGACGATATAGCCAAACAGCACCGCCTTGAAGATCGTCTGGCGCACATCGGCCAAAAGGATCGGCAGCGAATTGCCGATGCGCGCGGCAATCGCACTCGGCGGCGGCAGCAGGATGAACGGCACCCCGGCCCCCCGCGTCACCGCTTCCCACAGGATCAGGATCCAAGCCCCGAAGATCGCCGGGATCAGCAGGCGCAGCATTGTCTTGGCTTGCTGCGATACCGGACGAATTGCCGACAAAACGGCAACGCAGCGCCAGGCCAGCAGCCAGGCGGCGGCGAGCAGCAGGAAGTACGGCATCCGCGCCATGCCTTCATTGCCTGATATGGCAGCAATCAGCAGCCAGGCAGCCCCATGCGCTCCAACAAAAAGCACGGCAGCGCTGGCAATGCCCGAAAACATGGCGAAGGAGGCCACGGCAGGCAACGCGATGAGACCTATGACAAGCGACGTTGCGCCTCTCGACATCGGCGCTCCGGCTTCGCTCGACAGCATCGGCATCGTGGCCATGGCGACAGCGCACAGCACGAGGGCCAGCAAGACCTGCCAGGACGCTTTGGTGAAACTCATGCCGGCCGTCCTCCCATCGAGCGTTCGACAAGCTTGCCGACAAATCCAACCAGCACAACCAGCATCGCGGCCACCACCGAGCCGGCGACGAGTGCCGCCCACATGTCGATGGTCTGGCTGTAATAGGAGCCGGCAAGCAACTTGGCGCCAATGCCGGCGACAGCCCCCGTCGGCAACTCGCCGACGATGGCGCCGACAAGGCTTGCCGCGACCGCCACCTTCATCGAGGCAAACAGGAACGGCACCGATGCCGGCACGCGCAGCTTCCAGAAGGTCTGCGACTTGCTGGCATTGTAGGTGTACATCAGGTCGAGATGCATGAGATCGGGCGAACGCAGCCCTTTCACCATGCCGACGGCGACCGGGAAAAACGACAGATATGTCGAGATCAGCGCCTTGGGGATCAGGCCGGTGATGCCGACGGCCGCGAGCACCACGATGATCATTGGCGCTACCGCAAGGATCGGGATCGTCTGCGAGGCGATGATCCACGGCATCAGGGAGCGGTCGAGCGCGATCACATGGACGATGCCGACAGCGATCAGGATGCCGAGGGCGGTGCCGAAGGTGAAGCCGAGCAGTGTCGACGACAGCGTCACCCACGAATGGTAGACGAGGCTGCGCGCGCTGGTGACCTTCCTCATGAAGGTGTTTTCAAAGAAATTCTGCGCCACCTGATGCGGCGCAGGCATGGTCGGCTTCGGCTGCGACAGCGTCTTGCCGATGAATTCAACGGTGCCGGGTGTAAGCCCTGCCCGCCGGTCGAGATCGCGCTGGAACGGAGCGTTCATGTAGACGGCGAATGCATACCACGCCGCGACGATGACCAGCAGGATGGTGATGACGGGCACGACCCGGTCTCTGAAGCGATCCATCGTGGCTCAATCCTCGTAGGAATGGCCGGCGCGCAGCCCGTCACGGACACGCGCTGCGATCGCCAGGAATTCGGGGCTCTCGCGGATGTCGAGCGGTCGCTCCGTGGGCAGCGTCGACTCGATGACGTCGGTGACCCGGCCGGGCCTGGGCGACATGACAACAATGCGCGTCGACAGATACACCGCTTCGGGAATCGAATGGGTGACGAAGCAGATCGTCTTGTTGGTCTGCCGCCAAAGCCTGAGCAATTGCTCGTTGAGATGGTCGCGCACGATTTCGTCGAGCGCGCCGAACGGCTCGTCCATCAGCAGAAGGTCAGCATCGAAGGCGAGCGCGCGCGCGATCGAGGCGCGCTGCTGCATGCCGCCCGAGAGTTGCCAGGGATATTTCTTCTCGAAGCCGGTGAGATTGACCAGATCCATCGTGCGCTTGATGCGCTCCTGCTGCTCGGCCCTGGACAGGCCGATGATCTCGAGCGGCAACCCGACATTGGCCTCGATCGTGCGCCACGGAAACAGCGCCGCCGCCTGGAAGACATAGCCGTAGGCACGCGCCTGTCGCGCTTGTTCCGGCGTCATGCCGTTGATCGAGATGGTGCCTTCCGTCGGCTGCTCGAGATCGGCGATCACCCTAAGGAACGTCGTCTTGCCGCAACCCGAAGGCCCGATGAAGGAGACGAACTCGCCCTTGTTGATGGTCAGATTGACGTCCGAAAGCGCCCGCACCGGGCCGTCATTGGTCTGGAAGGTCAGCCCCAGCTTTCTGGCTTCGACGACGGCGTTCTGACTGACGCTTGTCGCCGTGGCTTGATTGACTGTCATGAGCATTGCCCGACTTTACCCCACATACTGCCATCCTCGTCCAAGTTGAGGGAGGCGTCCACTTGATCGATTTTTTTCCAGGCGCATGAATCTGATTGTCTTTCGGCATCGCCTGGGTAGTTCAAACTACGGTTCCTGCCTGAGTGCCTCCCGATCCAATGCCGGGATTTCGGTAGATGAGCAGCGTGCGATAGATGACACCGGCCAACGTTCCACCTGCAATCCCCGCAATGATCAACGGGAAATCTATCTCCTGTGTCATGGACCTGCCGGCCATGATGTCGGCAAGAATGAGTAACGAAGTGAGCACCGTTCCCATTGTTGCGCCCAACAGGCCAAAAATAGTAACCGTGGGCAACGCCCGGGCCTTTGCCAGCCTAGCCAACGGGAAGATCACACCCGCGACGGCTACGGTGACCGGGAGTCCCGCAATCAACGCTGCCAGTAGGCTCCAGAACAAGGCGCCGGCCACAACCATCGGAAATTTTGAAAGTTCCGCTCCCGAATTTCCGTCCAACAGTTCTCGAAAGACCAAAAACACCCCACCACCAGCCCACAACCCGGCGAACACACTTCCAACGAGAGCCCCGATGGAAAAATACTTGCTTGTTCGCTTCTCGAGCTGAGCTGTTTCCGGTTGCATCACAAAGGCTCCCGCGCAGCGTTGCGTCATCTTTTGAAGAAATGGCGCAACGAGTGCATGCTCAGACCCCCGTCGCCGGGATGCCTGTTCGCTCGACCTTGCGCGGGGCGGTGATCTCTTTCCACTTCGACAGCGCGCGGTTGACGGGTGCGTGCGGCTCGCGCGCCACGAATTCGCCGTGGCCGGGCTGGGCCTTTACCTCGGCCTCCTGGATGGCGAGCTCGCCGCGTGTGAACACGAAGCGCGGCAGGCCGGTCACCTCGATGCCCTCGAAGACGTTGTAGTCGATGATCGACTGCTGGGTTTTCGCCGCGATCGTCTTCTTGCGCTTGGGATCCCACACCACGATGTCGGCATCAGCGCCCTCAACGATCGCACCCTTCTTGGGGTACATGTTGAGGATCTTGGCGATGTTGGTCGAGGTCACCGCGACGAACTCGTTCATCGTCAGCCGGCCCGTGTTGACGCCCTTGCTCCACAGCACCGGCATGCGGTCTTCGAGCCCGCCGGTGCCGTTGGGGATCTTGGTGAAGTTGCCGACGCCGGTGCGCTTCTGCTCAGTGGTGAACGAGCAATGGTCTGTCGCCACCACCTGCAGCGAACCCGCCTGCAGGCCGGCCCACAGCGAATCCTGGTGCAGCTTGTTGCGGAAGGGTGGGCTCATCACCCGGCGCGCCGCATGGTCCCAATCCTTGTTGAAATACTCGGTCTCGTCGAGCACCAGATGCTGGATCAGCGGCTCGCCATAAACGCGCATGCCTTTCTGCCTGGCCCGGCGGATCGCCTCATGCGCCTGCTCGCACGAGGTGTGCACGACATAGAGCGGGGAACCCACCATGTCGGCGATCATGATGGCGCGGTTGGTCGCCTCGCCTTCGACTTCCGGCGGGCGCGAATAGGCATGTGCCTCTGGCCCGTTATTGCCGGCGGCAAGCAGCTTGGCCGAAAGCTGGGCAACGACGTCGCCGTTTTCGGCATGGACAAGCGGCAAGGCGCCCAGTTCGGCGCAGCGTTGGAACGACGAGTACATCTCGTCGTCGTCGACCATCAGCGCGCCCTTGTAGGCCATGAAGTGCTTGAACGAGGTGATGCCCTTGTCGACGACCTGGGCCATCTCGTTGAACACCTGCTCGCCCCACCAGGTGATGGCCATGTGGAAGGAGTAGTCGGAACAGGCCTTGGAGGTCTTGTTGTCCCACATCTGCAGCGCTTCGAGCAGCGACTGACCCGGCGCAGGCAGGCAGAAATCTACGACCATGGTCGTTCCGCCCGACAAGGCCGCGCGCGTGCCGGTCTCGAAGTCGTCGGCCGAATAAGTGCCCATGAAGGGCATTTCGAGATGTGTGTGCGGGTCGATGCCGCCCGGCATGATGTAGCAGCCGGTGGCGTCGAATTCGTGATCGGCATGCAGGTTCTCGCCGATAGCGACGATCTTGCCATGCTGGATCAGCACGTCGGCCTTCCACGTCCGGTCAGCCGTGACAATGGTGCCGTTTCTGATGACTTTGGTCATTCTGCAGTTCCCCTATTCTAGCCGCGCTTCTTTTGAGCGCTTTGGCCGTGTTTCAGATCATGTAAGGACAGCCCCTTGGACGAACAACGCAAAGCACCTCTCCCCGAGACGGGGAGAGGTCAGATGCGCAAGGGTATGAGCCCAAAAACTCACTCCACGATCCCTGCCGTTTCCAGGACCGCGTGGAACAGCACGTCGCAGCCGGCGGCGGCCCATTCCGGATAGATTTCCTCGTCTTCGTTGTGGCTGAGCCCGTCGACGCAGGGGCAGAAGACCATCGCCGTCGGCGCCACGCGGTTGATCCAGCAGGCGTCGTGGCCGGCACCCGAAACGATGTCGCGATGGCTGTAGCCAAGCCGGTCGGCGGCATCACGCACCGCCTTGACGCAATCCTTGTCGAAGGCGACCGGGTCGAAATGGCCGACCTGCTCGATCTCGAAGGAAATGTCGAGCGCCTCGCAGATGGTTGCAACGCCCTCGCGGATGCGTCCGTCCATGGCGTCGAGCACTTCCTTTTCGGGCGAGCGAATGTCGATGGTGAAGACGGTGCGCCCGGCAATGATGTTGCGCGAATTCGGATAGACTTCCATGTGGCCGACAGCACCGACCGCGTCGGGCTGGTAGTCCATGGCAATCTCGTGCACCAGTTCGGTCACCCGCGCCATGCCAAGGCCAGCGTTGCGGCGCTTGTACATCGGCGTGGAGCCGGTGTGCGCTTCCATGCCGGTCAGGCTTACCTGCAGCCATTTCAAGCCCTGGCCATGGGTGACGACGCCGATTTCAATCTCTTCGTCCTCGAGGATCGGTCCCTGCTCGATATGCAGCTCGAAGAAGGCCTTCATCTTGCGCGCGCCGACCTTCTCGGTGCCCTTCCAGCCGATGCGCTCCAGCTCATCGCCGAAGCGCTTGCCATGCGCGTCCTTGCGGTCGTAGGCCCAGTCCTGCTCATGCATACCGGCGAACACGCCAGACGCCAGCATGGCAGGGGCAAAGCGCGWGCCTTCCTCGTTGGTCCAGTTGGTGACGACGATCGGATGCTTGGTCTTGATGCCGAGGTCGTTGAGCGAGCGGATGACTTCCAGGCCCCCGAGCACACCCAGAACGCCGTCGAACTTGCCGCCAGTCGGCTGCGTGTCGAGATGGCTGCCGACATAGACCGGCAACGCTTCTGGGTCGGTGCCTTCGCGGCGGGCAAACATCGTGCCCATCTCGTCGATGCCCATGTCGAGCCCGGCGGCGTCGCACCATTTCTTGAAGAGCTTGCGGCCCTCGCCGTCTTCATCGGTCAGGGTCTGGCGGTTGTTGCCGCCGGCAATGCCGGGGCCAATCTTCGCCATCTCCATCAGCGAATCCCACAAACGCTCTGAATTGATTCGCAGATTCTCGCCTGGGGCTGCCATGTCGATTAGTCCTCTCATTCCTTGTTATGCCCGGAAACGCCAGCGGTTCCCGACGCCGCATCTCCTTCGTTTGGCTTTCGCCGAAGAGCCCCGCGCAACATGGTGCGGGACTCCCTTGTTCGTCGGAGCAAAACCCGGAGAGCATGGAACGCGCTCCGGGATCAAGCTCTCAAGTGTCGCGCATCCACTCGGACGCGCGAGCAGCCTCAGTCGATCATCCTCAGCACTTCGCGGACGTGATCAATCAGCTCGTTGATCTGGCCCTTGGTGATGATCAGCGGTGGCGACAGCGCGATGATGTCACCGGTGGTCCGGATCAGCGCGCCGCGCTCGAAAGCTTTCACGAAGGCCGAGAACGCGCGCTTGCTCGGGCTGCCGGCAATCGGCTGGAGCTCGATCGCGCCGATCAGGCCGATGTTGCGGATGTCGATGACGTGCGGCTCGCCCTTGAGCGAATGCAGCGCATCTTCCCAATAAGACGCAAGCTCCGCACCACGGGTCAGCAAGCCCTCTTCCTTGTAGGTGTCGAGCGTGGCGAGTGCCGCGGCCGACGCGATCGGATTGCCCGAATAGGTATAGCCGTGGAAGAACTCAATCAGATGTTCCGGCCCAGTCATGAAGGCGTCGTGGATTTCCTTCTTCACGAACACCGCGCCCATCGGGATGACGCCGTTGGACACACCCTTTGCAGCGGTTATGATGTCGGGAACGACGCCGAAATAGTCGGCGGCGAACGGCGTACCCAGACGACCGAAACCGGTGATGACCTCGTCGAAGATCAACAGGATGCCGTGCTTGGTGCAGATCTCGCGCAGCTTCTGCAGATAGCCCTTCGGCGGGATCAGCACGCCGGTGGAGCCTGCAACCGGCTCGACGATGACGGCCGCGATTGTCGAGGCGTCATGCAGCGTGACGATACGCTCCAGTTCGTCGGCAAGCTCCGCGCCATACTCCGGTTCACCCTTGGTGAAGGCGTTCTTGGCAGGCAAGTGGGTGTGCGGCATGTGATCGACGCCGCCGAGCAGCGTGCCGAACATCTTGCGGTTGGTAACGATGCCGCCAACCGAGATGCCGCCGAAATTGACGCCGTGATAGCCGCGCTCGCGGCCGATGAGCCGGGTGCGCGCGCCCTCGCCCTTCACGCGCTGATAGGCGATCGCCATCTTGAGCGCGGTGTCGACCGATTCCGAGCCGGAATTGGTGAAGAACACATGGTCCATGCCCTTGGGCGCGATGTCGACGAGGCGGTTCGCCAGTTCGAAGACGATCGGGTGGCCCATCTGGAACGCCGGGGCGTAGTCGAGCTCGGCGGCCTGGCGCTGGATCGCCTCGGTGATCTTGGGCCGGCAGTGGCCGGCATTGACGCACCACAGTCCCGCGGTGCCGTCGAGGATCTTGCGGCCGTCGCTGGCCGTGTAATGCATATCCTTGGCCGCAACCATCATGCGAGGCGCCTGCTTGAACTGCCTGTTCGAGGTGAACGGCATCCAGAATGCGCTGAGATCGTTGGGCGTAACTTTTAGCCTGTCCGACATGACCAAGCTTTTCCTTTCTTCCCCTGTTTCGGTACGGCCAACGCTTGGTCTTCGGTGCGTTTTTGTGTTACGCAATTTTTTGACCGATTGGACAAACGTTAGCACCGCCGCTTTGGCGGTCAAGGGATTACTACCGGAAATGCGGCTTCACCGGCGCGCTCCACAGGTCGGCAAGAACTGGTCCAGCGGATTGGTCCAGAGCGCTCTGTCGCCCACCCTCGAATGCGGGACGTCATGACGATGGAAGGCTCGACACCGCGTGCACGTACCCGCATCCAGCAGGAGAAGCGCGAGGTCATCCTCGAAGCCGCACTCGAGGTGTTTTCCACAAACGGCTTTCGCGGCTCGACCATCGACCAGATCGCCGAAGCGGCGGGCATGTCGAAACCCAACCTGCTCTATTATTTCCGCCGCAAGGAAGACATCCACGAAACGCTGATGCACCGGCTGCTCGACACCTGGCTGGCGCCGCTGAAGGAGCTTGACGATATCGGCGATCCGATGACGGAGTTGAGGAGCTACATCAGGCGCAAGCTCGAGATGGCGCGCGATTTCCCCAGGGAAAGCCGGCTTTTCGCCAACGAAATCTTGCAGGGCGCCCCGCGCATCATGGCAATGCTCGAAGGCGAGCTGAAAACGCTGGTCGACGAAAAGGTCGAGATCATCAAAGGCTGGATGCGCGCGGGCAAGGTTGCCAAGGCCGACCCTTGGCACCTCATCTTCGCCATCTGGGCGACGACCCAGCACTACGCTGATTTCGACGTCCAGGTCCGTGCGGTGCTTGGCACCGACCGTGGCGGCGAAGGCCGTTTCGAGGATGCGGCACGATTCCTCGAACAGCTTTTCGTTGAAGGGCTTAGGCCAAAGACCTGAATCGGTTTCTTCGCCGGTTTACTGCCCAGCCGCGATCACCAGCAAGAAGCTGCCGGCCAGAGCAACATTGCTGACGACGCCGTTGATGCGCGAAGCGCGATCAGGGCCGGAATAATCCCAGAAATTGTGAAACATGACGGTCGCAACGAGCAGGAATGCGATCAGGGCCGCTGCGGCAAATGCCATCCAGGGACCAGCAATCAGCAGCAGCCCGGCCACTAACTGGAGCACGATGCCGGCCCACAGGAACAGTCGTGCCTGTGGCACGCCACGCGCGGTCATCATGCTGGCAAGAAACGTCGCGTTGGCGATATTGCGCAGGCCCGCGAAAACAAAGGCGCCGCCAAGAAGCAGGCGGCCTGCAAATGCCAGTGTCGAAATGTCGAACATAAATCCCCCTTGGCGATCGCCTTCTGGCGATCGCTGCAAAAATGGCTTTGTCGGTTTTGTGGATCAGGCGGCTTTGGCTTCAGCGACCGGATGAACGGCATGGAACGTCACGCAAAGGCGGTTCCATGTGTTGATCATGCCCACCGCCATAGTCAGCTTGACCAGTTCTTCCCCGGAGAAGTGCTTCTGCGCTTCGGCATAGAGTTCGGATGGGACGCCCGCATCGGCAATGTTCGTAACCGCTTCCGTCCAGGCAAAGCCCATACGTTCCCGCTCGGTGTAAAGCGGCGACTCCTTCCACGCTGCGACGAGCCACAGACGCTGCTCGGTCTCGCCGTCCTGCTTGGCTTCGCGGCTGTGCATGTCGACGCAATAGGAGCAGCCGTTGATCTGTGACGCCCTGAGCTTGATGAGGTGCAGCAGGCTGTGCTCGAGCCCGCATTCGTTGATTGCGCTGTTGAGCGAGACCAGAAGCTTCGTCAGCTCGGGTGCGGCAGTGTAGAAATTCAATCTGGGTTTCATGGCATCTTCCTTTCGTTGACGGTCTTTGCCTTGGAGTTCTGCGGCCGCTGGTTGAGCGCCACGAAGGCGCAGCTGGCGGCGACGATGCGCTGGTCTGCGGTAGCGTTGAAGTCGGCGACGATGTCGGCGAGCCTGGTTTCAGCGAGTGCTGCGCGATAGGCTCGCTCGGCCTTGAGCATGGCGACATTGATGCCACAGGGCTTCACGTAGGCTGACGGGTCAAGCGCGTAGCTGCCCTTTTGCCTGATCTCGCCGCAGCGAAACGCCGGCTCCCTGCCCTCGATCGCCAGAACGACGTCGAGCAGTGTGATTTTTTCCGCAGTTCTTGCCAGGCGGTAGCCGCCGCTCGGCCCCGGCACCGACTCGAGGATCTTTGCCCCCGTCAGCGCCTTGAGATGCTTGAGCAGATAGCTCGGCGACAGCCCGAAGGCTTCCGCCATGACATTGCCGGGCAGCGTGCCATCGCCTTCGACGCCGGCCAGCATCGCCGCGCAATGGATCGCTGACTCCACGCCATCACCAAGCTTCATCGCCATCTCCTTGATCGTGGATAGTCCATATCGTGGATAAAAATTGTCCGCAATAGGCGCGACGACGAATTTCGTCGGTGACGATGCCTATCGGTTGAGAAACATACGCTTAGCCTGCCGGCTGCCACAGCTCGACGGGATTACCTTTGCTCGGCCCACGTGAGCGAAAGAAAAAGCCGCCGATGCCGAGTACCTTTTCCATTCTCCCATCATCCGGCCACAGCAGGCCGAGATCAAGCAGAGGGTTTACTCGGTGTCGAGCGCGCCTTGCTTGCTAGCAGGCGTCACGTGACTGAGCACGCATTTCCAGCCTGCTCCGCTGCGCACGAACACATCGGTGGTCCATTCGTCCGCCGAGAACGGCTGTCCGCTGAAATGACCGCTGTTGACCACACGGGCGGTGTAGACCGCAGTCGTGCCGTAGAACTCGACCCTGATATCGCCGACGGCGCGCATCATGTCGTGGGTCAGATCGCCCGACCGAACCATGGCGAGGAACCCCGTCTTTCCAGTCGCGCCATCCTGGCCGACGATGACCCAATCGTCGGTCATGAAGTTGCCTATGGCGGTGGCGTCGTTGGAAACGATCGCCTCCGCCCAGGCAAGAGCGAGTTCGATGATCTCGCTCCTGTCATCCACGGCCTGCCGCTCCCTACTCCGCCGCCGCCTTGGCCATCGGGTTGTTGGGGTGCGTCGTCCAGTTGGCATAGTTGGGCGAAACCGGCTTGCCGGTGCGCTTGTCCATGGCACCAACGGCCAGCGGCTCCATGGTGATGCAGTTCTCGACCGGGCAGACGTTGACGCAGAGATTGCAGCCGACGCACTCTTCCTCGATCACCTCGAAATGCCTGACGCCGTCGACCATGCTTGATATCGCCTGGTGCGAGGTGTCCTCGCAGGCGATGTGGCAGCGGCCGCACTTGATGCAGGCATCCTGGTCGATATGCGCCTTGGCGACATAGTTGAGGTTGAGATACTGCCAGTCGGTGACGTTGGGCGTGGCGCGACCGACGATGTCGTCGAGCGAACGGTGGCCCTTCTCGTCCATCCAGTTTTCGAGACCGGCGATCATCTCCTGCACGATCTTGAAGCCGTAGGTCATCGCCGCCGTGCAGACCTGCACGTTGCCAGCGCCAAGCGCCATGAATTCAGCCGCGTCGCGCCAGGTGGTGATGCCGCCAATGCCCGAAATCGGCAGGCCAGCGGTCTCGGGGTCACGCGCGATCTCGGCCACCATGTTCATGGCGATCGGCTTGACCGCCGGGCCGCAATAACCGCCATGCGAACCCTTGCCGTCGATTGTCGGCTCAGGCGCGAAGCTGTCGAGGTTGACGCCGGTGATCGAGTTGATGGTGTTGATCAGCGACACAGCGTCGGTGCCGCCGGCATGCGCTGCGCGTGCCGGCTTTCGCACGTCGGTGATGTTGGGCGTGAGCTTGGTGATGACGGGCATGCGGGTGTTTTGCTTGCACCAGCGCACCACCATCTCGATGTATTCGGGCACCTGGCCGACGGCGGCCCCCATGCCGCGTTCCGACATGCCGTGCGGGCAGCCGAAATTGAGCTCGATGCCATCGGCACCGGTTTCTTCGACCACCGGCAGGATCGCCTTCCAGGCGTGCTCTTCGCACGGCACCATCAGCGACACCACCATGGCGCGGTCGGGCCACTCCATCTTGACCTGCTTGATCTCACGCAGATTGGTCTGCAGATCGCGGTCAGTGATCAGTTCGATGTTGTTGAGGCCGAGCAGGCGGCGATCAGCGCCCCAGATCGCGCCGTAGCGCGGGCCATTGACGTTGACCACCGGCGGGCCTTCCTCACCGAGCGTCTTCCACACGACGCCGCCCCAGCCGGCCTTGAAGGCGCGGATGACGTTGTAGGCCTTGTCGGTGGGTGGCGCGGAGGCCAGCCAGAACGGATTGGGCGACTTGATGCCGACGAAGTTGTTTCTGATATCTGCCATCTTGTCCTCCCTTAGCCGATCAGGGCGCGGTTGATGGATTCAGCCGCGTCGCGCCCTTGCGCTACGGCCGAGACGGTCAGGTCGTCGCCTCCTGATATACAGTCGCCGCCGGCCCAGACCTTGTTGAGCGACGTGCGTCCCTCCCCATCGACCTTGATACGACCAGCCTCCATCGCGATCGAAGCGCCGCCGCCGTTGAGTGACGAAGGTTCGAAGCTTTGGCCGATCGCCTTGAACACCTGATCGGCGGCGAGCCTGACGATTTCACCTGTGCCAGAGAGCCTGTCGCCCTTCATCGCGGTGTATTCGAGCTCGATGGCAACCACCTTGCCGCCGTCCGATACGACCTGCCTGGGCTGCAGCCAATGCCGAATGACGACGCCGTTGGCAGCCGCGAGATCCTGCTCAAAGCCGGAAGCATTCATATGCTCCTGGCCACGGCGGTAGCAGATCGTCACCTCTTCCGCGCCGAGTAGCTTCGACTGCACGGCAGCGTCGACGGCCGTCATGCCGCCGCCGATGACGACGACACGGCGACCGACCGGCAGGCCGGATAGATCGCTCGACTGGCGCAGTACGGAGATGAAGTCGACAGCGTTGGAAACGCCGTTGGCGTCCTCGCCTTCGGCGCGCAGCGCATTGACCCCGGCAAGGCCGAGGCCGAGGAACACTGCATCGTAGGACGCGATGAGATCGGCGAGATGGTAGTCGCGGCCGAGCGCCTTGCCGTTTTCAGTTGTGATTCCGCCGATTGCGGTAACGTAGTCGACTTCGGCCTGAGCGAAATCGTCGGTGCTCTTGTAGGCGGCAATGCCATATTCGTTGAGGCCGCCGGCCTTGGGCCGGGCTTCCAGGATGGTCACCTCATGGCCGTAGCGGGCGAGCCGGTGAGCGGCGGCGAGACCTGCGGGACCAGCGCCAACGACGGCGATCTTCTTGCCGGTCGGAGCGGCGCGCTCGTAGAACTGCTTGCCCTGCTCCATCGCCACATCGGTGGCATAGCGCTGCAAGCGGCCGATCTGCACCGGCTTGCCTTCGGCGACCTCGCGGACGCAGACCTCTTCGCACAAGGTTTCGGTCGGGCAGACGCGCGCGCACATGCCGCCAAGGATGTTCTGGTCGAAGATGGTCTTGGCCGACCCGAGCGGATTGCCGGTCGAGATCTGGCGGATGAACATCGGGATGTCGATCGATGTCGGACACGCCGTCATGCACGGCGCATCGTAGCAAAAGTAACAGCGATCGGACTCGACCAGCGCCTCGTGACGGTCGAGAGGCGGGTGCAGATCGGAGAAATTCTCGGCGTATTGAGCTGACTCAAGGCGACCGCCGACGATGCCTTCCTTGAAAAGACCTTCTGCCATTCCAGTTCCCCAGTTTATTCTAATTTTGAGGAAGCGTAGCACGTTCAAATTTTTTATCAATTGGTCAATTTTCAAGCTAACTATTTGAAAAGCCTCAAAAATAATATGAATTTTGTTGTCAGGATTTATCCCAAATACTTGCTGTGCCCTCAGGAAGTTTTGGCCAGCTGTCGAAAATCCGCCAGGGTCCGCGTCTTATGATAGCTCTGCCGCGCCACGGCGATCCATGCGCCAACGAAAGACGGCAGCAAACGCAAGGGAGCCAGACATGCCCCGTACCCCGCAATCCTTCTTCTGGTACGAATTGATGACGACCGACGTCGACGCCGCCGAGGCCTTCTACACGGCCGTAGTGGGTTGGCGGGCCGAGCCCTTCGACAAGGCGCCCGACATGCCGCGCTACATCGTGGTCAATGCCGGCGACCGCGGCGTCGGCGGCCTGATGGACCTGCCGGAAGATGCCAAGAAGATGGGAATGCCACCCGCCTGGATCGGCTACATCGACACCAAGGACGTCGACGCTTCGGTGGCATCACTGACAAAGGCCGGCGGTTCCGTTTTCAGGGCACCGGACGACATTCCTGAAGTCGGGCGGTTCGCCGTCGTCGCCGATCCGCAGGGTGCGGTTTTTATGTTCCTGCAGCCGAAAGGCCTCGACCAGCCGGCAGTGCCGCTGGATACGCTGGGCCATGTCGGCTGGCACGAGCTCTACACGACCGACTGGCGCCAAGCGCTCGAGTTCTATTCGAGCCAGTTCGGCTGGGGCAAGGACGACCAGTTCGACATGGGAGAGATGGGCATCTACCAGATGTTCAACGCCGGCAAGGGCATGATCGGCGGCATGATGAACAAGCCCGAACAGATGCCGATGCCGGCCTGGCAGTTTTACTTCAACGTGTCATCGATCGACGCAGCGGTACAGCGCGTGACGGATCACGGCGGCAAGGTTCTGATGGGGCCGATGGAAGTGCCCGGCGGCCAGTGGATCGTGCAATGCCAGGACCCGCAGGGTGCCCATTTCGCCTTGCTGGCGCCAGTGAGGTAGGGCGAACTCACCGTTCCTATCGCGCCCGTCATCCCGGCCGAGCAAAGCGAGAGCCGGGATCCATTGACCGGCGCGGCCGGGATCTCAGTTCGCGCAGCTTGCGAGAGGTGCGCCAAGACGAGCACCCGGCCGTGCTCGACGCGACGATCCAGTCAAGCTTATTCACGGCCACGCTCGCTTTCGCGCCTGGCCTCTGTCAAAGAGCACTCCCATTTTCGGGAGGTAGTTCGGGAAGCGGGGCGCGAGGCCGTGCCTTCCGATTAGTTTCCGTTGTGATCAAGCCCGTTTTTCGGCCCATAGGCGGTCGGCTTTGATGAGCGCGTTGGCCATCACGATGAGCTTGCGCATAAGGGTGACCACAGCGACCTTCGCCGGTTTCCCGGAGGCAATGAGGCTTTGATATTTTGCTCTGAGATCTGGATTGTAGCGGGCGGCAACGAGGGCGGGCATATAAAGTGCACGCCTTACATTGGCTCTTCCCCCTTGAATGAAACTGCGGCCTTTCCATTGTCCCGACTGACGGGTGACCGGAGCAAGGCCGGCAAGAGAAGCAGCCTGCTTGGGGTCGAGTGTTCCCAGTTCTGGCATGGTAGCGACTAGCTGATCGGCGGTTCGTGGACCAATCCCGGCAATACTCGAGATAATTTGGTGCCGCCGGGCTAACTCTGAGTCGGCTGCGACGATAGTCGCTAGTTCGGCATCGACCTGTTCGATATGCCGCTCGATCTGATCCAGGCGCTTTTTGTGCTGACGCTTGAGGAGAGGCAGCGTCAGGTTCTTCGCTTGATTTTGCAGCGCGATCTTATCGCGGACCAAGCTGTCGCGCGCACTGATCAATTTCGCGAGTTTCGCTTGTTGAGGCGTACTTGCGGGACGCACAGGAGGCTGGAGCGTCGTTGCCATACGAGCCAGAATGGCTGCATCAATTTTATCCGTCTTGGCCAGAGTCCCTGTCGCTTGTGCGAACCGTCTTGCGCGGGCCGGGTTCAGCTTGACGCATGGCAAATCGGCCAAGGCCTGCTCGATCTGCCGGTGATAAGCGCCAGTAGCTTCATAGGCGATCCGATCAATCGGCCATTGCCCGAGCCAATCTATCAGGTTCCTGTGGCCCTTGGCGGTATTGGTGAATTGCTGCCCGCAGCCGGCGGGAAGGACATAGACATCAAGGGTCGCTTTTGAGACGTCGATGCCGACCGTTTGGGCTAAGAGGTTGTCCATCTTTTCCGCTGTCCTACTCTTGTCATCCGGGCCCGAAGCCCTGGTTTCCGTCCAGGTCTGGTGGAAAAGAAAGGGGTGATCACACTAATCGACGGTCCTCGAAGACCGAGACAACTTCGATCCATCCCCTTCCGCCCGATCCGAGGTGGCCACCCCGGATCGGGCATCTCTCAATGCCAAAAACCGGCAGAAAAGTCATAAGACAAGATATTAACTGGCGCGACCTCGCGCCCCGCTCGGTGTCTGTCCCAAGGTTGGCCGGTCACAGCGCCGCTCCATGTACATTCCATGGACAATCGCCGCGGCTTTTCCGCATTTCCCCGCCGCGCAGCATTCCATTTGCGGAACCCTGCACCGGAAAACGCCGGCCTGTCGTCGGGCCCTCGGAGCCACGGATACCGACACCGTGGCGGGAGGTCACCGCCGCCCTTCCTGATACCCGGTGCGCACCAGGTCCCGTAAGGACGATGGGGGAATGATACGGCAGSTTTGGCAGGGYGTGGAAAARYGSGSGCGGCTATCCACGCTGSWTGCTGACAGATGATGACAGCCAATCGCCTTTGCAGAGATCCTTCGCCCCCCTCTGCCCTGCCGGGCATCTCCCCCTCAAGGGGGGAGATTAGTCGCCTCGGCTTCGCGTCATGTCCAGCAACGGCGCAGGAAATTCTCTTATGACGTTGAGGATAGGYGGAGCGCCTATGAATGCCTGATCTCCCCCCTTGAGGGGGAGATGCCGGCAGGGCAGAGGGGGGTGCGAAGAAATGAGATGGTTTTGAAAAACCGGAAACCAGTAGCCAGGAAAGCAAACCCGTGGAGAACCTTTCCTCCCGCCTATGCCTCCGGCGTGATGTCGTGTGCGCCTGACGCTGCACCCTTGCCCATACTGATGACCGGCTCCATGGCATCGAAGGCGCTGGGCGGCAGGTGGCACTTGATCTGGTGGCCGTTGCCCATTTCGCGCACTGGTGGGACCTGCGTATCACAGAGATTGCCCGGCACCTGGCTCTTGTAGCGGCAGCGGGTCTGGAACGGGCAGCCAGACGGCGGGTTCATCGCCGAGGGAATGTCGCCGTCGAGCACGATGTGCTTCTTGACCACCGAGGTGTCGGCAATCGGGATCGCCGACAAAAGCGCTTCAGTGTAGGGATGATAGGGCGGCGAAAATATCTGGTCGGTCGTGCCCTGCTCCACGACATGGCCGAGATACATCACCACCACGCGGTCGGCGATGTAGCGCACCACGGATAGATCGTGGCTGATGAACAGCATCGTCGTCTTCGACTTGCGCTGGATGTCCATCAAGAGTTCGGTGACCGCCGCCTGGACGGAGACGTCGAGTGCCGACACCGGCTCGTCGGCCACCACCACCTTGGCCTCGCCGGCGAAGGCGCGGGCAACGCCAATGCGCTGTTTTTGCCCGCCCGAGAGCTGGCGCGGCATGCGTTCGGCAAAAGCGCGCGGTAACTTGACCAGGTCGAGCAGTTCCAGCATGCGCTGCGTGCGGTCGGCGGCCGTCTTGCCGATCTTGAACTTTTCCAGCGTGCGGATGATCTGCGATCCCACCGAATGGCTCGGGTTGAGCGTGTCGAACGGATTCTGGAACACCATCTGGATCGCCGAGACGGTGGCAACGTCGCGGTCCTCGATGCCGGTCGACTGGATTTCCTTGTTGCCGAGCAGAACCTTGCCGGAGCTTGCCGTCTCGAGCCCGAGCAGCACCTTGGCCAGCGTCGACTTTCCGCAGCCGGATTCGCCAACGATGGCGACGGTCTCGGACTCGCGCGCCACAAAGCTGATGGTCTCGTTGGCCTTGACGACCCTGCCCTCGCCGCCGGCGCCGAAGACCTCGTTGCCGCCGACGCGGTAATACTTCCTGAGATCGTCGATCTTAAGCACTGGCGCGCCCGGCTTGACCGGCTCGTGTTTCTTTTCGGCACCCGGTGGCATTGCCGCCCAGTCGATCTCGTTGAAGCGCACGCAGCGGCTGAAATGGCCCTCATTTCCGGCAACCGGGATCATCGGGATTTCGTCGGCGTTGCACAGGCCTTCGACGAAGTGGTGGCAACGCGGGCCGAAATTGCAGCCCTTGGGGCGCTGGTGCGGCAACGGCAGCTGGCCGGGAATGGCGACCAGCGGGCGCGAATTCTTGTCCGCACCTGGCAGCGGGATCGAGCGGAACAGCCCTTGCGTGTAGGGATGGCGCATGCGGTCGAACACGTCCTTGATCGACCCGGTCTCGACCGCCTCGCCCGAATACATCACCGTGATGCGGTCGCAGGTCTCCAGGATCAGGCCGAGATTGTGCGACACGAAGATCATCGAGGTGCCGAACTGCTTGCCTAGGCCCTTGACCAGCTGGACGATGCCGGCCTCGACTGTGACGTCGAGCGCGGTCGTGGGCTCGTCGAGCAGCAGCAGCGCGGGCTTGGACAACAGCGCCATGGCGATGACKATGCGCTGCTGCTGTCCGCCGGAGAGCTGGTGCGGGAACGAGCGCATCATGCGCTCGGGGTCGGGCAGCTTGACGGCCCGGACCAATTCGAGCGCACGTTTGTAGGCCTCGTCCTTCGACACCTTGTCGTGGATCATCGGCACTTCCATCAGCTGCTGGCCGACCTTCATCGCCGGGTTCAGGCTGGCCATCGGCTCCTGGTAGATCATGGCGATCTTGTTGCCACGGATGGAGCGCAACTCTTCTTCGGACATGTCGCCCATGTCCTTGCCCTGGAACTTGATACGACCGCCGACGATCTTTCCGATGTTGGAGAGGTCGCGCATGATGCCGAGCGAAACGGTCGACTTGCCGCAGCCGCTCTCGCCGACGATGCCCATCGCCTCGCCGGGCATGACGGTGCAAGAAAAGTCCATCACCGCCGGGATTTCGCCGCGCCGGGTGAAAAACGAGATGGAGAGGTTTTCGATCTCGAGGATAGGTTCGGTTGGATTGGTGACGACCTCGTTCATTGCGGTCTCCTTTCCAGGTAGCTCTCCGTCCCACCCCCCTCTGTCCTGCCGGACATCTCCCCCTCAAGGGGGGAGATCAGC
>NZ_JBFUIP010000061.1:0-33014 GCF_056401815.1 Aminobacter sp. P4_D5
CATTCGGACACGCCTATTGGCCTTGAAATCATGAGCTTATAGAAGCGGTCTGGG
This sequence comes from Aminobacter sp. P4_D5, assembly GCF_056401815.1. NCBI lineage: Bacteria > Pseudomonadati > Pseudomonadota > Alphaproteobacteria > Hyphomicrobiales > Phyllobacteriaceae > Aminobacter > Aminobacter sp. P4_D5. The sequence continues at coordinate 55 of NZ_JBFUIP010000061.1, forward strand.
AAAATGCCCACGCCCATCTATCGGCCTGCGTTATTAGCGAAAGTAAAAGGCAATATGCATCCTGAAAAGCGGGTCCTGGTAACGGGCGGTGCCGGATTTCTTGGTTCGCATCTTTGCGAAAAGCTGCTGGAGACGGGCGCGCAAGTCTTATGCGTCGACAATTTCTACACCGGCGCTGCCGAAAACATCGCGCATCTGGGCGCGCATCCTCGTTTCGAGTTCATGCGCCACGATGTGTGCCGGCCGCTTCATGTCGAGGTCGACGAGATCTACAACCTCGCCTGTCCAGCTTCGCCGATCCACTACCAGCGCAACCCGGTGCAGACGACAAAAACCAGCGTATTGGGCGCCATCAACATGCTTGGTCTCGCCAAGCGGCTTGGCGCCAAAATCCTGCAGGCTTCGACGTCTGAAGTTTACGGCGACCCGACCGTTCATCCGCAGCCGGAGGATTACTGGGGCAACGTCAATCCGATTGGTCCGCGCTCCTGCTACGACGAAGGCAAGCGCTGCGCCGAAACGCTGTTCTTCGACTATCGGCGCCAGCACGACCTGGAGATCAAGGTCGCCAGGATATTCAATACCTACGGCCCGAGGATGCAGCCCAACGACGGTCGCGTCGTGTCGAACTTCATCATGCAGGCACTTAAGGGCGACGCCATCTCGATCTTCGGCGACGGCGCGCAGACGCGCTCGTTTTGTTATGTCGATGATCTGGTCGACGGCCTGATCAGGCTGATGGCTTCGCCAAGGGAGTTCACCGGCCCGGTCAATCTGGGCAATCCCGAGGAATTCTCGATGATCGAACTGGCAAAGGCGGTGGTGGCAGCGACGGGTAGCGCGTCGCGGTTTGAATTCTTCCCTTTGCCAGTAGACGATCCCAGGCAAAGGCGGCCAGATATCACTTTGGCCGGCATGTTGGGCTGGCAGCCGCGAACCGCATTGACCGAAGGTCTGCAGCGCACGGTGGCTTATTTCCGGGACCAGTTAAGCAGCGCCCGGCAAGCGTCAGCTGCTGTTTCGTGACGGGAAACGGCCTCAGGAAGCCGGCAGCCGAGGCGTGCCCGCCTGCCCACGCCTTGAAGCTGACGTGGCAATCGCGATATTTCCAAAGAGAGCTAGAATCGCAGGAGACTGAACTTGGCCGGATTGACGCGTTTTCTCGGAGACACCCCGCTTCGGGTGTTCATCAAGCTCCTGGTGATTTCCTTCCTCGTCGGCATCGTCATGAGCGCCTTCGGCTGGTCGCCCTTCGACGTGCTTTACGGCATCCGCAACTTCTTCGTCGATCTCTGGAACATGGGCTTCCGCGTCGTCGACCGCTTCCTGGGCTATTTCCTGCTAGGCGCGGCGATCGTCGTCCCTGCCTTCATCATCCTGAGGCTGTTCAGCTACCGCAAATAGGCTCAGACAAAGGTCGCCGCCGTTTCGAACAGGATCGCATGGCGTGCCGCAAGCGCTTTGATGTCGGTCGAATAGCCGCCGCCGATCACGCCACACAGTGGAACGCCGGCATTGCGAAAATGCTCGATGACAAGGTGTTCGCGGCGGCGCAAGCCGTCGCCGCTGAGCGAAAGACGGCCAAGTCGGTCTTCGTGATGCGGATCGACGCCGGCATTGTAGAACACGATGTCCCATCCTCCACGCCGCGACAGGTTCGCGAGCGCGTCAGTCAGGGTCTCCATATAGGCGTCGTCGCCGGTTCCATCGGGCAAGCCGATGTCGAGGTTGGAGGCGACCTTGCGCACGGGGTAATTCTTCTCGGCATGCATCGAAAAGGTGAAGACCGAAGGGGTGCCGGCAAGGATTTCGGCCGTACCGTCGCCTTGGTGCACGTCAAGGTCGACCACCAGGATGTTGTCGACGAGCTTGTCTTGCAGCAGCGCAAGGGCTGCCACGGCAACATCGTTGAAGGTGCAGAAACCAGCGCCTGGGCGCGCCGCGCATGGTGGCTGCCGCCGGCGGCGTTGCAGGCGATGCCGTGGGTAAGCGCAAGATGCGCCGCAGCGAGCGTGCCGCCCGCCGCAAGCTGGGCACGGCGCGACACGCGCTCGTCGACGGGAAAACCGATCTCGCGCTCGATATGCGGCGGAACGGCATAGGTCAGCACCTGTCCGACATAACCGGCGTCATGGGCCCGATGAAGCCTCGCCGCCGGGATCGGTTCAGCCAGGCTGAGCCCGCCGGTAAGGCCGAGCGTTTCGAGCCGTTCCATGAGATGGCGGTATTTGCTCATCGGAAAGCGATGGTCCGGCGCGAAGCCGGCGTCGTAGTCGGGATGGCTGACGATCTGAAGCGGCATGGGCAACTGCTGAACCACCGGGGCGAATTCGATTGGCCCCACAACTTAAATGGTTGCGGGCGTTGGGGAAACCGGGGCATGTGCCCGAGCGGGAGATTCGGCAACAGGGAGGACTATCGTTGGAATACGCATCGCCAGAGGGCCGTGTGACGCCTTTTTCCGTCACCAACCGCTCGGTGCTGGCGATTGCCGTGCCAATGACCCTAGCCTATCTGACGACGCCGTTCATCGGCCTTGTCGGGACCGGCGTCGTCGGCCAGTTCGGCGATGCCGCGCTGCTCGGTGGCCTTGCGGCGGGTGCTGTCGCCTTCGACGTGGTCTTCACCAGTTTCAACTTCCTGCGCGCCGGCACGACGGCGCTCGTGGCCCAGGCCTTCGGCCGCAATGATGCGGCGGAGGAGCAGGCGGTCTTCTGGCGTGCCGTGGTGATCGCTTTGATTGCCGGCATCGTGCTGGCGCTGACGGCGCCGTTGACCTCGCAAGCCGGGCAATGGTTCATGCAGGCCGAGCCGCGGGTCAGCGAGACGCTCGACCACTATGTCCGTATCCGTATGCTCGGCGCGCCCTTCGCGCTGATCAATTATGCCATCCTCGGCTACATATTGGGGCGGGGCGAGGGCGGTTTCGCGCTGTTTTTGCAAGCGACGCTCAACGGCGTCAACATCGTGCTGTCGATCATGCTGGGTCTGCATTTCGGCTGGGGCGTTGAAGGCGTTGCCTGGGCGGCGGTTGCCGGCGAGGCGGCTGGCATGGTCATCGGCCTTGCCGTGCTGTTGCGGCGATTCGGGCGCCAGCCGAAACTGGCACGTGGGCGCGTCTTCGACGCCGCAGCGTTCCGGCGCCTGTTCGTGCTCAATCGCGACATCATGATCAGGTCGCTGTCGCTGCTCGTCGCCTTCGCGCTGTTCACCCGCCAGGGCGCCCAGTTCGGCACGGTGACGCTCGCTGCCAATGCTGTGCTGATGAACTTCTTCATTGCCGCTGGCTTCTTCCTTGATGGCTTTGCCGCCGCCGCCGAACAGCTTGCCGGCCGTGCCGTCGGCGCGCGCTATGAGCCGGCCTTCCGCAAGGCTGTCTATCTCTGCTCGATCTGGGGATTCGCGCTGGCCGGCAGCATGACGGCGGCACTTCTGATCTTCGGCGCCGATTTGGTTGCGCTGATTTCGACCGCCGAGGATGTTCGCTCGGCGGCTATCGCCTTCCTGCCCTGGGCGGCGTTCACGGCGCTGAGCGGCGTGCTGGCCTTCCAGATGGACGGCATCTTCATTGGTGCTGCCTGGTCGCGCGACATGCGCAACATGATGGTGATCTCGCTGCTGGCATTCATCGCAGCACTGCTGGTGCTGCCTTCGCACTTCGGCAATGCCGGGCTATGGGCGGCGTTGCACCTGCTGCTTATAGTGCGCGGCCTGTGCCTGCTGGCGATACTCAGGCCGCGGGCAAGGGCGACCTTTCAGAGCGGTGCCGCTGCCCACTGATCGAGCTTGCTGTCGCGCAGCTCGGAAATGTTCTTCACGCCTTCGCGCGCGGCGAAATCCGACATGCCGCGCACGATGCGTGCCGGCAGCGACGGACCGGCATAGACCATGCCGGTGTAGAGCTGCACGAGATCGGCACCGGCGCGGATTTTTTCGAGCGCGGTCTCGGTCGAATCCACGCCGCCAACACCGATGATGGCGCGCTGGGGCCCGAGCAGCTTGCGCATGCGCGCAAGCACCGCCGTCGAACGTGCAAACAGCGGCTTGCCCGACAGGCCACCGGTTTCACCGGTGTGAGTCGGGCTGCGCAGGGTCGGCCGGGCGATCGTGGTGTTGGAAACGATGATGCCGTCGATGCCCTTTTCGGTGACCTCGGCGGCGATGTCTTCCAGCTCGGCCTCATGCAAATCGGGCGCGATCTTGAGGAAAATCGGAACCGGATGGCCGGCCTCGACGCGGGCGACGATGACACTGGCCAGCAATTCGGCGAGCTGTTCGCGCGCCTGCATGTTGCGCAGGCCCGGCGTGTTGGGCGAAGAGATGTTGACGGTGAGATAAGACGCGTGGCGTGCGAAGCGCTTCACGCCGCTGATATAGTCGCTAATGCGGTTGGTGCTGTCCTTGTTGGCGCCGATGTTGACGCCAACGATGCCAGGCCGTCCCGACCGCGCGATGAGACGCTTTTCGCAGGCATCATGGCCCTCATTGTTGAAGCCGAGCCGGTTGATGACGGCGTCGTCCTCAACGAGGCGGAAGATGCGCGGCTTGGGATTGCCGGCCTGCGGCAGCGGCGTCACGGTGCCCACTTCGGCAAAGCCGAAACCTAGGCCGAGCAGCGCGTCCGGTACTTCGCCGTTCTTGTCGTAGCCGGCTGCCATGCCCAGCGGGTTGGGAACGTCGAGACCGGCGATCTTCAGGCGCAGGCGGGCATCGCGCGGTGCGCGGCCGCCCACCGGCAGGCCGCAGCGCAGTGCCTTGATCGACATGCCATGCGCGGTCTCCGCATCGAAGCTGAACAGCAGGTGCCGGCCAAGCCGGTCGAAAGCGCTCATGCCTCAAGCTCCGGGAAATCGTGGGCGCCATCGGCCTTGAGCGGCAAGGCACGCACCCATTTGGCGGCACTCGTTTCGAGCGGCGCGTAAAGATGCGGAAACAAAGCGCCGCCGCGCGAGACTTCGTATTTCAGGGAGGGCCCGAACCTGTCGGCATCGAAGGCGACAAGCAGCAGATTGTCCAAGCCGGCGAAGTGCTTGGCTGCCGTCTCTACAACCTGCTCGGCGGTTGAGAAATGGATAAAGCCGTCGGCGAGATCGATGGGCGCGCCTTGGAAAACCCCGCTCCGCTCGGCTTGGCGCCACATCGGTTCGGGGCAGATCTTGTAGATGGTCTTCGTCATATGCGCGCTATAGGCTGAAAGCATGATCCGGGAAAGGGCGGCTTGACTTGCCCCACCGCAATTTGGGCCTATTGCAGCGCGACAATTCGCATCGTCCGCAAATGGAGACAGTCATGCGCCGTGCCTTTTTGATATTCGTTCCCATGCTTGCCGGCCTCGGGGCCACTTCGGCATTTGCCGCCGAAGGACAGCGCTTCCAGATGGAAAAGACCGACAAGGGCTATGTTCGCATGGACACCCAGACCRGCGAGATGTCGATCTGCGAGGAGCGTGACAGCCAGCTGGTGTGCAAGCTTGCCGCCGACGAACGCTCGGCACTTCAAGATGAGATTGGCCGCCTGCAAGGGGATATCAAGACGATCGAAGAGCGAGTGGTAAAGCTTGAGAATTCGCTGACTGCGCGGATGGAATCGAAGCTGCCGACCGAAGAAGAATTCCAGAAGAGCATGGGTTACATGGAGCGCTTTTTCCGCAGCTTCATGGGCATAGTCAAGGACATGGAAAAGGAAGACAAGGCGCTCCCGCCTGAGCCGGCGCCGAACAAGACTTGAGCGCCACCCGGTGTGCTTGCGCCTGAAAGTTGAGCATGAAGCGCTGCTTCCGTGATCTTTTGACTTTAACTGCTTGAAAAGCCGGCACCGGGTCGCATAATCGCGCCCGACGGTCCAAGGCGTACAGAACGGTCGGGACCTCGGGAGGAATATTTGCCAGCAGGCCATAAGTTCGTCATCGCGGACGACCATCCGCTTTTTCGCGGTGCTCTCAAACAAGCCATCGCGGGGCTCGCCGACGTCTCGAGCGTGCTGGAAGCCGGCGACTTCGAGAGCGTCAAGGCGATCGTTGCCGCCCATGAGGATATCGACCTCGTCCTTCTCGACCTTTCCATGCCCGGCGCCTCTGGACTGTCCGGCCTCATTTCGCTGCGCGGCGTCCATGCGACGGTGCCCGTGGTCATCGTTTCGGCCCAGGACGACCCCGAAACCGTCCGCCGTGCGCTCGAGCTCGGCGCTTCGGGTTTCATCTCGAAATCGGCGAGCATGGACGACATCCGCAGCGCCATCAAGGCCGTGCTGTCCGGCGAGATCTCCGCACCCGGCGATATCGACCTCGGGGTCGAGCGCGACCCGGAAATCTCCGACCTGATCAAGCGGCTGCAATCGCTGACGCCGCAGCAGACGCGCGTGCTCGGCATGCTGGCGGAAGGGCTGCTCAACAAGCAGATCGCCTATGAGCTTGGGGTCTCGGAAGCCACGATCAAGGCCCATGTCTCGGCGATCCTGCAGAAGCTCGGCGTCGACAGCCGCACCCAGGCGGTCATCCTGCTGTCCAAGATCGGCAGYGATCCACGCCCAGCGGTGTAGCGCGAATTCTACTCGGCGGCGTGGGCCATGCGCCGCATGCGGTTCATCATCGATCGCAGCACGGCGGGCTTCAGCGGCTTGTTGAGCACGGCGACGTCGATCTGGTCGGCGGCGGCGCGCACCTCGTTGGAACGGTCGGCGGTGATCAGCACCGCCGGTATCGCTTCGCCATACGCTCCGCGCAGGGTGCGGATGACGTCGAGGCCGTTTTCGCCGTCGAGATGATAGTCGGCGAGGATGATCTCAGGTGCCGGCCCGACGTTCTGGTCGGCCTCGAAGGCTTCCGTGCCGGAGTAGGTTCGCACCATACAACCCCAGCCTTCGAGCAGAAGCCGCATGCCTTCGAGAATGCGGGCATCATTGTCGATGCACACGACCGTCAGCCCGTTGAGGGCGGCGGCGGCCTGGATGCGGGGGCGGGTCGTCGTCGCGGCGGGCAATTCCGCGGCGGTGGTGATCGGCAGTATCACCGAAAAGCGCGTGCCCAGACCCTTGTGCGACTCGATCTGGATTTCGAGCTTGAGCACGCGCGCGATACGGTCGACGATCGACAGGCCGAGCCCGAGCCCTTGCGCCTCGCGCATGCCGTCGTCGAGCCGCGTGAATTCCTGGAATACGGTGCCGAGCTTGTCGGCGGCGATGCCGATGCCGGTGTCGATCACCTGGATTTCGACGAGCTCGCCACGGCGTCTGACCCCCACGACGATGCGGCCGCTKCGGGTGTATTTGATCGCGTTGGACACCAGATTCTGGATCAGCCGGCGCAACAGGTTGCGATCGGTGTTGACGGTCAAGGTCGACGGCACGATCACCAGTTCGAGATCCTTGGCGCGCGCCATGGGCAGGAAGTCGGTACCAATCTGGCGTAGCAGTCCGTCGAGGCGGAACACAGTTTCGGCCGGCTTCATAGCACCAGCGTCAAGCCGCGAAATATCGAGCACCGCGCCCAGGATGGTCTCGACCGATTCCAGCGAAGATTCGATATTCCTGGCGGCAACGCCCGCATTGCCCTTGCCAGTCTTTTCGATCAGCGACGAGCAGTAGAGCCGGGCGGCATTGAGCGGCTGCAGGATGTCGTGGCCGGCAGCCGCGAGAAAGCGCGTCTTGCCGAGATTGGCCTCTTCGGCGAGCATCTGCGCCTGGGCGAGTTCTTCGTTGACGCGGGTCAGTTCGGCGGTGCGGCTCTTGACGCGCTGTTCCAGCGACTCGTTGGCGCGCTTGAGGGCGAGGTCGGCCGCGACGCGCGCGGAGATATCGGTGTAGGTCGCAACGATGCCGCCATCTGGCATCGGGTTGGAACTCATCTCGATGATCCTGCCGCTGGTTTGCAGCTCGATCTGCCAGGGGCCGCCGAAGCTGGTCAGCCGGTTGAGCGTGGTCAGGCGCGAGGTCTGCTGGATGTCGCCGCGGGCTACGAGGTAACCGAGGATGCGGTCGATCGAAACGCCCACCTGACCCATGTCGTCAGGCAGGTCGAACAGCGAGCGGTATTGGCGGTTCCAGCAGATCAGGCGGAAATCCTGATCGAAGACGGTGATGCCCTGTTCCATCTGATCGAGCGCGATCTGCAGAAGGTCGCGGTTGTGCTGCAGCGCCTCGGTGGCGTCGTCGAGCAGGCGGAACGTGTCTTTCGAGGAGTTGTCGCCGCGCTTGAACAGCAGAGACAGGATCAGACGCGCCGAAGACGAGCCGACAGCGCTCGCCATCAGCTGCTCGGAGAATCGGATGACGTCCATGCCAGCGGGATCGTTGCCGTTGAGCTTGCTGCCGCTTTCGATCTGGAAGGTCTGGAACGAGCGCTCAGTGCGTTCGACGCCGAGATAGCGAGCGATGGTGTCCTTGAGGTCGTTGACGGTGATGGTGGTGCGGAAACGGCGCAGCGATGGCATCGGGCTTGAATCGCGCGGCACGAAGATCGAGGCCTGGATGCGTTCGAGCGGTACCGAAGCGCGTGACAGCGAACCGAAGACGAAGAACAGCGCGTTGATCGCCAGGCTCCACAACACACCGTGATTGAGCGGTTCGGCGATCGTGCCGAACAGAGCCTGGGGCCTGAGCGCCTCGATGCCGAAAAGCCCGTCGGTGATGATCGAGGTGTCAGGCGCGGCGAGCGTCGGCAGCATCAGCGTGTAGCACCACACGGCGATGCCGGCGGCCATGCCAAGGGCGGCACCGCGCGCATTGGCGCGCCTCCAGATCAAGCCGCCGATGAAGGACGGCGCGAACTGGGCAATGGCCGCAAACGACATCAGGCCGATAGAGGCAAGGCGCGTGTTGTTGGTGCTTTCGCGGTAGTAGAGAAAGGCGACGAACAGGATGATGAAGATCGAGGCGCGTCGGATGTTGAGGATGATCGCCGACCAATCCTCGGTGTCGCCGGATTTGATCTTGATCAGCCGGCGCACGAAGATCGGGATGACGAGATCGTTGGAAATCATGATCGACAGCGCCACGCTTGCCACGATGACCATGGCGGTAGCCGCGGACAGGCCGCCGATGAAGGCGACCATGGCGAGCAGGTCATGGCCCTTGAGCAGCGGCAGCGACAGGACATAAAGGTCGCTCGTCGTTGCGGTACCTACAGTGGACAGGCCGGCAAAGGCGATCGGCAGCACAAACAGGTTGATCGCCACCAGATAGGCTGGGAAGACCCAGGTTGCTGTGCGCAATTCGCTTTCGCTGCGGTTTTCGACGATCATGACGTAGAATTGGCGCGGCAGCATGATGATCGCAAAGCCGCTGATGATGGTCACCACCAGCCATGTGCCAAGCGAGGTGCTGTAGCCCATGGCGTCGCCGACCTGTTCGGTGGCGGCGAAGCTCTCCAGCATGTCGCCGGGACCGTCGAATAGGGAGAAGGTGACGAACAGCCCAACCGCGAGGAACGCGACCAGCTTGACGATCGACTCGACCGCGACTGCCAGCACCAGTCCATTCTGATGCTCGGTGGCGTCGGCATGGCGGGTGCCGAACAAGGTGGCAAACAGGGCAAGCAGCAATGCCACGACCAGCGAGATGTCGCTGATGAAGGGGTCGAAGGAGGGTGGGAAGCCGGTGTAGTGCTCGACCATCAGGCTGACCGAACCGGAGATCGCCTTGAGCTGGAGCGCTATGTAAGGGATGGCGCCGACAGTGGCGATCAAGGTTGCGATGGAGGCGACGGCGAAACTCTTGCCGTAGCGCGCGCCCAAAAAGTCGGCGATCGAGGTGATCTTTTCGGCCTTGGCCAGCTTGATGATGCGGCTGAGCAGCGGGAAGCCGAACATGAAGACCAGAACCGGGCCGATATAGATGGCGAGGAATTCGAGCCCGCGCTCGGAGGCGAGCCCGACCGAGCCGAAGAAGGTCCAGGACGTGCAGTAGATGGCAAGGCTGAGCGCATAGATGAACGGGCGTGGCCGGCCTGGACCCAGGCTCGCGGTCCTGCGGTCGCCGATGCTCGCGATGGCGAACAAAAACGTGACATAGGCAATGGCGATGAAGACGACGGCCAGGCCCTGCACTGCTAATTCTCGCTCCCTTGGAAGACCTATCGCCTCCAAGGTGAGGCAATCACAGCTTGGCGGGCAAGTCTATTATCCTTGTCTCCTACATGCAGCCGGAAGGTTGCAGGACGCGGCCATTGTGGGCGACCATATTGGCGGGTTTTGCAACCGACAGTTTTTGTTATTGTGGCAGCAATTGGCGGCAGGCAGGGTGTCGCGATTCGCCGTCTCGCAGATCACGACAAGGAGAGTTCTATGCTCAAGGAATTCCAGGAGTTCATTTCCAAAGGCAATGTGATGGATCTCGCCGTCGGCGTGATCATCGGTGGCGCCTTCGGGCTGATCGTTTCGTCGCTGGTGGCCGATATCATCATGCCGATCGTTGGCGCGGTCTTCGGCGGCTTCGATTTCTCCAACTACTTCCTGCCGCTGTCGTCTTCGGTCACTGCCACGAACCTTGTGGAAGCCAAGAAGCAGGGCGCAGTCTTCGCCTATGGCAACTTCTTCACGGTGGTCATCAACTTCGCCATCCTGGCCTGGATCATCTTCCTGATGGTCAAGGGCGTGAACACCTTGCGCCGCAAGCTGGAATCGGAAAAGGCAGCGGAGCCGGCCGCGACGCCCGCTGACGTCGTGCTGCTCACCGAGATCCGCGATCTGCTTGCCAAGAAGTAACGGTTGAGCCGTTATCTGGCTGGCATGCTGAAAAACCCCCGGCTGGCTGGACCGCCGGGGGTTCTTTCGTTGGAGCGGGCGCGCTAGGACTTGCAGCCGAAACAGACATTCAACCTGGGATGATCATGAGCCTTATAGATATGGTTCGCGCCGAGGCCCGCCTCGCGCCCGTCAGCGGCATCGAGGCGGTGGCAAATTACGGGCGCGACCGCGCTGGCCTCATTCCGCTGTGGGCCGGCGAAGGCGACATGCCGACGCCCGACTTCATCAGCTCGGCCGCAGCGCGTGGCCTCGCCAATGGCGAAACCTTCTACACCTGGCAGGCCGGCATCCCTGAACTGCGGCAAGCACTCGCCCGCTATCACAAGCGCCATTTCGGCATGGACTTTGCCGAGGACGAATTCATCGTCACCATCGGCGGCATGCAGGCGATCACCATGGCGCTGCAAGTGGCGGTGGGTGCTGGCGATGAAGCGCTCTATCTCGCGCCGGCCTGGCCAAACTTCGCTGGTGCGGCGGTGGTTGCCGGCGTCAAGCCGGTGCCGGTGCTGCTCGACATGGCCGACAATGGCTGGAGCTGCGATATCGAAAAGATCGCCGCCGCCATTACCCCGCGCACCAAGGCGATCTTCGTCAACACGCCGTCCAACCCGACCGGCTGGACCGCCGATCGCGAGACGCTGAAGGCCATCTTGGATCTGGCGCGCAAGAACAACCTCTGGATCATCGCCGACGAGATTTATGCGCTGTTTCATTTCGGCGGGCACCGCGCGGCCTCGTTCATGGACATCATGGATCCGGAAGACAAGATCCTGTTCGTCAACACCTTCTCCAAGAACTGGGCGATGACTGGCTGGCGCGTTGGCTGGCTGCGTTCGCATCCTTCGCTCAGCCGCACCTTCGAAAACCTCGTCCAGTATTCGACGTCGGGCGTGGCGCAGTTCATGCAGCGCGGCGCGATCGCAGCCCTCGACGAAGGCGACGATTTCATCGCCTCGCAGGTCGAACGTGCCCAGCAGGCGCGCGATATCGTCTGCAAGGTCCTGGGCGATACCGGCAAAGCCCGCTTCAGCGTGCCGCCGGGTGCATTCTACCTGTTCTTTTCCGTGGACGGCATGAAGGACGCCGAGGCGGCCGCCTTCGACATCGTCGACAAGGCTGCCGTTGGCGTTGCGCCCGGAACGGCATTCTGCGCCGGTGGAGAGGGCTTTCTGCGCTTGTGCTTCCACCGCCGCCTCGACCAGGTCGAGGAAGCTTCGCACCGGCTGGCGAAGTGGATCAACGCGCGGTAGGCGGATAGGTCGCTGACGAAGCGGCGGCGAAGGATTGCCACGAAGTGCGTCCTTCGAGGCTCGCCCGCCGACTTTTACTCTAGCTTTACAATGCTGTAGCTGGCTCGCACCTCAGGATGAGGACCATTGGCGCCAACAGTCCTCATCCTGAGGTGCGAGCCCGCGCGACAGCTAAAAGCTTGAAGTTAATGCCTGTGGGCGAGCCTCGAAGGACGAACCACAGGGCTTGCCGCTTCAGCCGCCCGATTGCGGCACCAGCAACGAAACGATGCGCTCGCTCTTGGCAACTTCGGTGTGGCCTTCTGTGCGATATGGAATGCCGAGTGCGTTCCAGGTCTCGACCAGCGCAGTCTTGAGCTCTGCGATCAACTCGTCGGTGTGGAATGGCGTTGGCGTGATACGCAGCCGTTCGGTGCCGCGCGGCACGGTCGGGTAGTTGATCGGCTGGATGTAGATGCCGTGGACGCCGAGCAGGCGGTCGCTGGCCATCTTGCACAGCTCGGGATCGCCGACCAGGATCGGCACGATATGCGTTGGCGACTCCATGACCGGCAGGCCGGCGTCGGCAAGCATCTGCTTGGCCTGCGTCGCCTGACGCTGCTGGGCGTCACGCTCGGACTGCGAGTTCTTGAGATGGCGGATCGATGCGGTGGTCGCGGCCGCGATCGCCGGCGGAAGTGCCGTGGTGAATATGAAGCCCGGTGCGTAGGAACGGACGGCGTCAACCACGGAACGGGTGCCGGTGATGTAGCCTCCGAGCGTGCCGAATGCCTTGGCCAGCGTGCCCTCGATGATGTCGATGCGATGGGCAAGGCCTTCGCGCTCGGTGATGCCGCCGCCGCGCGGGCCGTACATGCCGACTGCGTGGACCTCGTCGATATAGGTCATGGCATTGTACTTTTCGGCGAGGTCGGCGATCTCGGCGATGGGTGCGATGTCGCCGTCCATCGAATAGACGCTCTCGAACACGATCAGCTTGGCGCGCTCGCGACCTGCAGCCTGCAGCAGGCTTTCGAGGTGGGCGACGTCGTTGTGGCGGAAGATCTTCTTTTCAGCGCCCGAGCGGCGCACGCCCTCGATCATCGAGGCGTGGTTGAGTTCGTCGGAAAGAACCAGGCAGTTCGGCAGGAGCTTGGCGATGGTCGAGATCGCGGCTTCGTTGGAGACGAAGCCAGAGGTGAAGACCAGTCCCGCTTCCTTGCCGTGGAGATCGGCGAGCTCATGCTCGAGATCGACCAGCGGATGGTTGTTGCCGGAGATGTTGCGGGTACCGCCAGCACCGGTGCCCATGTTGCCAGCTGCCTTCTGCATCGCCGCCACCACGTCGGGGTGCTGGCCCATGCCGAGATAGTCGTTAGAGCACCAGACAGTGATTTCCTGCGCCCGGCCGTTGGAGCGCCAGATCGCGCGCGGGAACTTGCCGACGATGCGCTCTAGATCGGCGAACACGCGATAACGGCGCTCGGCGTGGATTTGGTCGATCGCTTCTTCGAAAAACCGCTGGTAGTTCATGTGGACGTCCCAATTTTTCAACCGCGAGCATAGTCAACGGCCGGTTCGGCGTCCATCAACCGTTTTGGTCAAAATGCCACGCCCTCGACGTCCCAAACGACCACGGAACGGCGAAAAGTCCCTTGATGTGGATCAAACTCAGCAGCGACTGAGTTCTTCGCGCGGAAGCCGCCTCGCATTCGCCTGAGTTTTTGCGCTAGACAGTGCGAAAGTGGAAATGAGATGCGGAGGATTCGATGGCGGTATTGGTGACGGGCGGGGCGGGCTATATCGGCAGCCACATGGTCTGGGAACTGCTCGATGCAGGCGAACAGGTCGTCGTGCTCGACCGGCTTTCGACCGGCTTCGACTGGGCCGTGGGGCCCGAGGCGACGCTTGTCAGGGGCGATGTCGCCGACCAGGAACTCGTCGGCAAGCTGATCCGCGAGCATGGCGTGGATAGCATCATCCATTTCGCCGGTTCGATCGTGGTCCCGGAATCGGTCGCCGATCCGCTCGGCTATTACGACAACAACACCTGCAAGACCCGCAGCCTGATCGAGACGGCGGTGCGCTGTGGCGTGAAGCATTTCATCTTCTCCTCGACGGCGGCCGTTTATGGCGCGGCCGGCATCGAGCCGGTGGTCGAAGACGCCCGCCTTGCGCCGGAATCGCCTTACGGCCTGTCCAAGCTGATGAGCGAATGGATGCTGCGCGATGCGGCGGCAGCACACCCGCTGCGCTACACCGCGCTGCGCTATTTCAACGTTGCGGGTGCTGATCCCAAGGGGCGCACCGGCCAGTCGACCAAGGGCGCCACCCACTTGATCAAGGTCGCTTCGGAGACCGCGCTCGGCAAGCGCGCCTCGATGCAAGTTTACGGCGACGATTATGCGACGCCTGACGGTACCTGCGTGCGCGATTATATCCACGTCTCGGACCTCGCCGCAGCACACCGGCTGGCGCTCGCCCGCCTGCGCGCCGGCGGCGGCAATCTCGTTGCCAATTGCGGCTACGGTCACGGCTATTCGGTGCTCGAAGTCATCGACAGTGTGCGGCGCGTGCATGGCGGCGATTTCACTGTCGAGATGGGGGCTCGCCGTGCCGGCGACGCGGCTTCGGTCGTTGCCAATGCGGACCTCGCGCGCGGCGAGCTTGGCTGGGCACCCAAGCACGACGATCTCGACGCCATCGTTGGCGACGCGCTCAACTGGGAAAAGCTGCTCAGCCGCAAGAATTCCATAGCCGGCTGAGGCTGGCTCAGCCGATTCCTGCCAGCACCTCTCGATATGCCGCGCGGCAACGGCTAGTGCTGCCGCGTGGAGTTGAGTTCCCGGCGGTCGTGGGTTCCCGGTCAGAGCCCGATATCAACTTGGGTACGCAATGAAGATCCTGGTTCTCGGCGCAGGCGTGGTCGGAACGGCGGCAGCCTATTACCTGGCCCGCGACGGCCATGAGGTCACCGTGCTCGAGCGCCATCCGGCTGCGGCGCGGGGCACCAGCTATTCCAATGCCGGTCTTGTCTCGCCGGGCGATGCCACCGCCTGGGCTTCGCCGGCAGCGCTCAAGACCTTCATTCGCTCGCTCTACACACCCGACCTCGGCATCAAGGTCAGGCTGCGGCTCGATCCTTACTTCTACGCCTGGAGCCTGCGTTTCCTGTTTCAGTGCACGAAAGCGCGGCTGCGCGCCAACAGCGAGGTCAAGCTCCGGCTCGCGCTGTATGCGCGCCAGTGCATCAACGAGATTTCGGCCGAAACCGGCCTTGCCTATGACGAGCGCCGCAAAGGCATCCTCTATTTCTTCCGTTCACAAAAGAGCCTCGACGAAGGCAGCGAGAACTACCGCTTTCTCGCCGAACACGGACTGCCGATCGAGATTGTCGACCGCAACCGCATGGTCGAACTGGAGCCGGGCCTTGCAGCGGCCAAGCATGGCATTGCTGGCGGTGTCTATTCGCCGATCGACCAGACCGGCGATTCCCGCATGTTCGTCGAAAGCCTGGCCGCCTGCGCCACCGAGCGTCTCGGTGTGAAGTTCATGTTCGACACCACTGTCGAAGACCTTGTCATCGACGGYGACCGCGTCACCGGCGTGAAGACATCATCTGGCATTGTCGCAGCAGAAGCCGTTGTCATCGCCATGGGCCCGGAAAGCGGACTGCTCGGCCGGCGCCACGGCATCGACCTGCCCGTCTATCCCGTCAAGGGCTATACTGCGACCGTGCCGCTCGACGATCCCTCCAGAGGGCCAACCATGGGCGGCGCCGACGAGGACAATCTGATCGCCTATTCGCGCTTGGGCGACCGCTTGCGGCTGGCCTCGACCGCCGAATTCGCCGGTTTCGACCGCAGCCACAAGCCTGAGGATTTCGCCCGCCTGTTCAAGGCCGGCAAGGAGCTGTTTCCCGGCGCCTTCGATCCCGCCAAGGCCGAGCTGTGGGCCGGGCTGAGGCCGATGATGCCGGGCTCGGTGCCGGTCATGGGCCGCGCCCGCTTCAAGAACCTCTATCTCGACACCGGCCATGGCCATGTCGGCTGGACCATGGCCTGCGGTTCCGGCAAGTTCCTTGCCGATCTGATCGCCGGGCGCAAACCCGAAATCGATCCGCAGGGCCTGGTCTACAAGGGCTGATTCAGCGTCGGCTCAGGCGGTGGCGGGATTCATAGAGATATTGCAGGCCAATGATGACGGCTGCGATCAAAAGGTAGAAAACCGACACGACCAGCAGCACTTCGATCGCCTTGTAGGTGTCGGCGATGATCGTCGTCGAGGCGGCGGTCAGTTCATCGATGGCGACGAGGCTGGCAAGCGAGCTGCCCTTGACCATCTGGATGGCGTTGGAAAACAGCGAAGGCGCTGCGAGCCGGTAGGCCTGCGGCATCATCACCTTCCAGTAGATGGCGAAGGGCTTCAGCCCGAGTGCCTTTGCGGCGTCGAGCTGGCCCGTAGGCACGCTTTCGAAGCCCGAGCGCAGGAATTCGAGATTATAGGCGGTCGACGCAAAGATCAGGCCGATCAACGCCGAGGGCAACGGCTCGAGATAGATGCCGAGCCGGGGCAGGCCGTAATAGAGCCCAAACAGCAGTGCCAGCACCGGCGCTGCGCGGGCAAAGAAGCTGTAGCCGATGATCAGCCGCCGGAAGGTGCCATTGGGCCGCTGCATGTAGATGGCCAGAGGCAGTGCCAGGATGTTCGACACGGCAATAACGATCACCGAGATCAGCAGCGTCATGCCTAGCCCGTTGAGCAGCATGCGCTGGTAGGTGGGGTCGAGCAGGATGCTCATCGCGTGGCCACCTGCTTGGGCTTGCGTTCGTTGAACACGAGCAGCGGTGTCACGATCAGGATGTAGAGACCAACAGCCAGCGTCAGGAAGGTGAAGGGCGCGTTGGTGGCGGCGATTCCTTGCTTGGTGACGTAGAGGATTTCGCTGACCGAAACCGCCGAGGCAATCGACATGCGCTTGACCGTGCCGATGGCGTAGGTGATCCAGCCCTTGCGCGCCAGCGGCAGGATCTGCGGGATGAGGACGCGCAGGAACACCACCCGCGTCGGCAGGCCGAGCGCCTTGCCGGCCTCATACTGGCCGAACGGGATCGTTGCCAGCGCGCCCTTGAACACCTGGTAGTCGAAGGCGATGCCGACCAGCGTGAACGCGATGATGGTCGAGCCGATCGGGCCGAAGTCGAAACCGATCTGCGGCCCACCGAAGAAGAACAGGAACAGGACGACAAGTTCCGGCACCGAGCGGAAGAAAGCACTGAACGCTTCGATGCCTTTGCGCGGCAGCGATTTCTCGCGGCCGTAATGGACGAGCGAAAGTAAAAGGCCAAACAGCGCCGACAGGGTGAAGATCACCGCCGACAGCGCAATGGTGAGAACTGCCGCGGTCAACAGCCGCGGCAGCCAGGCAATCGCAATTTCCATGTCCGGCCGCCCCTCCGGCTACGCTTGTTACTGCGCCTTCGACCAGTCGATCGAAGCGCCGAACCACTTGTCGGCGAGGCCCTGGAGCGTGCCGTCCTTGCGCCATGTCTCAAACAGGGCGTCGATGGCGTCGGCCAGCGGCTTGTTCTTGTTGTTGACGGCGACGCTCTGGGTCACGGTAGAGAGCATGTCGTCGAGCGTGACGACGCCAGCCAGCTTGCCCGACTTGGCGAGATATTTCGGCCCGAGGAAGTCGTGCGCAGCGAAGTCGATGCGGCGGTTCTCAAGATCGAGGAACAGCTCCGTCGAACCTGGATATTCGCGGCTTTCGGTGACGCATCCGGCTGACAGCTTCTCCTTGGCGACCTTCTGGAACGAGCCGCCGCGCACCGCACCCATGACCTTGCCGCAGACATCCTTCCAGCCTGTTATGCCGGTGTCTGCCTCGCGGCGCGTCACGGCGACGCCGTTGACGATATAGGGCGACAAAAGAAAGAAATCCTTCGAGGCAAGCCGTTCCGGCGTGCGCGACACGCCCGAAGCGATGGCATCGAAGCGCCCGGCGGTCAGGCCTGGCAGCAGGCCGGCGAAGTCGAGCTTTTCAAACTTGGCGCTGACGCCAAGCGATTTTGCGATCAGGTTGATCACATCGATGTCGAAGCCTTCAAGCTCGCCCGTGGCGTTTGTCATGCTGAACGGTGGCGCCGAGCCGGAGGTGCCGACCGTGAGCGTATCGGCATTGACGAGGGCGGCCTTGTAGTCCTGCGCACTTGCCGCGCTCACGCCGAAAACCGCGATGAGGGCCAGCAGTGCTGTCCGCGCAAATCCCATGATCACTCCTTGGATGGGTAGCTTGAAAACCGGGAGAGGTGCTTATATCGCACAGCCGGTGGGCGACCAACAACGGAAGCCACGGCGACTAGATACTTTTTGGCGAAGCTGTTTCTCAAGAACTGCTTTTTCCAAAATGCGAGGATTTTTGGAATGGAACTGCGTTTCAAGCTGAACCACCTGTACCAGGGCCAGAACTCGCCTTTCCTCCACGCCGTCGATGCCGGCTATTTCGCCGACCACGGCCTTAGCTGCACCTTCGTTGAAGGGTTCAGTTCGTCGCAGGTGACGCGCGCACTCGTCGAGGGCGACGCCGATATCGGCTTTGGCGATGTGTCTTCGGTGTTCGAGCGCGCCTTGCGCACCGGGGAACAGGAAATCACCTGCCTGCTGCCGATCTATGAAAACACGCCCTGCTGCCTCGGCTATCTCTCCGATGGCAAGGAACTCACTTTGGCCGACATCGAAGGCAGCACCTTGTGCGGTCCCAATGGCGACACCTCGGCGCGGCTGCTGCCGCTATTGCTGGCAAAGAACGGCTTTGCTTCTGACAGCTACACCTATCTCGGCGTCCAGCCTGAAGAGCGCGACCGCTTGGTCGCAGCGCGGGAAGTGCTGGCTGCGACATGTTTCGATGCGACGCTGAAATTCGCCATGGAAAGCCGCGGCTACGATACCTGCGGGCTTGCCTTTCTCTATTTCGCCGACAATGGCCTCGACACCTATTCGAGCGTGCTCGTCGCACTCGGCACGGTGCTTGAGCGCGATCCCGCTTTGGCTGGCAAGCTGCGTTCGATCAGCCGGCAGGCGTGGCGCGATTGCCTGAAAGATCCCGAACTTGGCGTGCGCGCCGTGCTCAAGCGCTCGCCGTCGATCGACGCGGGCATCGTCAGGGGGCAGCTTCAATGGGTGCTGAGCCATCAGGTTTTCCCCAATGGGGATGGGCCGATGGCTTTCGATGTCCAAGGGGCAAAGATGGCGGCGACGCTCGAATGCGCTGTATTTTCGGTGGGTGCTGAGGCTCGCCGTCCGGCTGATGGGCTGCCTGCAGCGATCTGCCGAAATTAGTCACCCGGTTTCGAAATCGCCGGGTTGCGGCGGGGCGACGGGTTTGAACAGCGTGCGGTCGGGCTTGATGTCGAGCAAGGGCGTGCCGTCAAGGCAGTCCATGCCACGCACACTCAGCATGTTGCCTTCCACACCCACTAGCTCGACGATCGAGGTGCCGATGGGGTTGGGCCGCACGGGCGAGCGCAAGGCAAAGGTGCCGCGTGAGGTCCCGTCATTGGCCGGGCTCTGGCGCACGAGATCGCGCCTGGACATGTGCAGCCAGTAGAGCACCTCGAGGCGTTCGTATCTTTCGATACCATCGAGTGCTGCCTGCCATGGCTCAAAGATTTCGATGCGGCAGATGGGGCCGTCGGCGCGTCCTTGGCGCGGTGTCATCAGGCGCGAGGCCCAGGGCGTGTGGATGCGGCCGATGAACACCAGTCCGGCGTCGAACTCGGTGGGTTGCGCGACGGCGGTTTCGCCGTCGCGGATCTCCTTTTCGCGGACCATGCTCAGTCCACCGCCACCATGACGTCGGAGGCCTTGATCACCGCATAGGCGTCCTTGCCGACCGCAAGCTTGAGGTCGTCGACCGCTTCGTTGGTGATCGAGGCGGTGACGACGGCGCCGCCAATGTCGATGCGGATATGCGAGGTCGTTGCTCCCTTGGTCACTTCGACGATCTTTCCCTTGATCTGGTTGCGGGCGCTGAGCTTCATGATGCGTTCCTTTCGGTCAGGGTTGGGGTGCAGACATGGCGTCCGGCCTGTTCGAGATAGGCAACTGCGACCCCGACGCCATAAAGAGCCTGCAGTGTTTCCGATGTTAGCACCTCGGCGGGCTTTCCTATGGCAACGAGCGCGCCTGCCTGCATAAGCGCGACGCGATTGGCGCAGGCAAAAGCATGGCTGGGATCGTGGGTCGAAATGACTACCGCCATGCCTGTGGCAGCGAAGCTCGATATGCGGCTGAGCACGCGCGCCTGGTTGCCGAAGTCGAGGCTGGCAGTAGGCTCGTCCATGACGATCAGCTCCGGCTCCTGGGCAACCGCCCGGGCAATCAGCGTCATCTGCTTTTCGCCGCCGGAGATGTCGGTGAAGGGGCGGGCAGCGAGGTGACCGATGCCCAAAATTGCGAGTGCTTCCTGTGTTTTCGCACGGTCGGCCATGGTGGGCGAGGCGAAGGTGTCGATGCGGCTGGCGCGGCCCATCAAGACTACGTCGAACACCGAAAACGGGAAGTAGACACCGGTGGCTTGCGGAACATAGGCGATGTGGCGGGCGAACTGGGCGCGCGAAAAGTCGGCGATGTCCTTGCCGTCCAGCTCGAGGCTGCCGCCCTGGCGCGGCAGCAGGCCGAGCAGGGTCTTGAACAAAGTGGTCTTGCCGCAGCCATTAGGGCCAAGCAGGCACAGCACCTCGCCACGATCGACCGAAAGCGTGACGCCATGGCCGATTTTCACGCGGCCATAGCCGAATGCGAGTTCGGTTGCCTGAAGCATCATTGCCAGCCTCGCCTGGTCGTCAGAAGTAGATAGAGGAAGAACGGTGCGCCGACAGCGGCGGTCAGGATGCCCAACGGGATTTCGATCTCGGCCATGCTGCGGGCGAGCGCATCGACGCCGACCATGTAGCCGGCGCCGATGATCATCGATGTCGGCAATAGCCGGGAAAATTCGGGGCCGACAAACATGCGTGCGACATGCGGCACCAGAAGGCCGATCCAGCCGACGATGCCGGAGATCGATACGGCTGCTGCGGTCATCAGGGTTGCTGCTGCAACGACAACGACACGGATCCAGCGCGTCTCGACCCCAAGCGCGCGCGCCTCCTCGTCGTCAAGCGTCATCAGGTTCATGCGCCAGCGCAACAATATCATCGGCACAAGGGCGATGGCCACCGCCGGCAGGATGGAGACGAGATCGCCTCGGGTGATGGAGGCGAGGCTGCCGAGCAGCCAGAAGGTAATGGCGGGCAGCTGGTTGTAGGGATCGGCAAGAACCTTGAGCAGCGACACGCAAGCGCCGAGCAGGGCGCCGATGGCGACACCCGCCAGCACCAGTACCAGGATCGGATCGCGCTCGCGCACCGCCGAGCCGATGACATAAACAACGGCGACCGCTGCCAGCCCGCCGAGGAAGGCGAGCCCCTGGATGGCCAATACAGACATCGACAGGAAAATGCCCGCGACGGCACCTAAGCTGGCGCCGGCTGAAACGCCAAGGATGTCGGGCGACACCAGCGGGTTGCGGAAAAGGCCCTGATAGACCGCGCCTGCGGCAGCAAGAGCCGCGCCAACCCCCAAGCCGGCGCCGACGCGCGGCAACCGGACATTCCAGACGACTGTTTCGACGGTGGTGGCGACACCGCTCTCGTTGCCGGTGGTCTTTGAGATGATCACGGCCCAAATGTCGCCAGGTGTCACCGGATATTTCCCGGTGACGATGGCAGCGATCACGATCAGCCCCAGGAGAAATGCAAGAACGCCGAGCGACTGCAGGCGGCCGCGCCGGGGATTTTCAGGCTCCGGCACCACGCCGCCTCTGGCCTGAAGTTCAGGATTTCGGGCCAGTGTCGGCAAGGAGTTTCTCAAGCTGCTCGTCGGTCAGGTCGATGTGGTAGAACAGCTTGTAGAAGCTGCGCGTCTCGGCCTTGAGGTCGACATCAGACTTGCCGGGATAGAGTGCCGAGGTCAGCCAGGCGACGCCGATGGCGCGGTTGATGCCGGGAGGGGCGTCGAACCAGCCGAAGGGCAGGGCCGGCGCGCGGAAGACGCGCGCGTCCTTCACCGCCTTGATGCCGGCCCATGACGGGTCTGACAGCACCGCCTTCTGGAATTTTGGGCTCAGCGTCAGAATGACATCGGGGTTCCACGACAGGATCTGTTCGAGCGAGACATTGGCGAGCCCGCCCTTGCCCGCGGCTTCGGCGACATTGGTGGCGCCAACCGCCGAGAGTACTTCCATGTTGATAGAGCCGGCGAGGCCGGTTTCTAGCCCGTCCGGACCGCGACCGTAATAGACGCGCGGGCGCTGATCTGCGGGAATATCGGCCACGACCTTGTCGAGGCGCTTCATCGCCGCTTCGGTGTAATTTGCCAACGCTTCGGCCTGTTCCTTTTCGCCGAGCAATTCGCCGATATCGCGCAGCGACTTCGGCGCGTTGGCGAAGGTGCCGTCGACCAGGATGTAGGGGATTCCGGTCTGCTCCTGCACCCGATCGGCAAGCGAGGCATAGGTCGCATCGACAGTGCCTACGTCAAGGATGAAGTCAGGCTTCATGGCAAGAACCGCTTCGAGATTGGCGGTGTTGTTTTTGCCGGTCAGGCGGCCATGCACCGGCAGGGCCCGGTAGGGCTCGGCGATGAATTCCTTTTCGTCGTCCTTGAACTCGCGCACCCAGCCGACCAGCTTTTCAGGCGCGACCGAATAGAGCAGCACGGAGGCGGGCGGGCCGGCGGCCATGACGCGGGTGATCTTTTCCGGCAGTGCCACCTTGCGGCCTGCCGCGTCGACAAAGATGCGCTCATCGGCAATCGCCAAGGCGGTGAAGCCGTTGACGACCGTGGCCACAGTTACGAGCGAAAGCAAGATATTGCGACGGTTCATGGGCGCGGGTCCGATATGTGATGAGCTATGGCTATATCCGTCCGAATATAGCGAGGCGCATTGTTATGTTTGCGTGGATATAACGGTCAAGTGATTTCCGACACGCTGCCCCATCCGATTTGCCGTGGCCTTGCCTTGACCCAGGCGTGGCGGTCGGGCGAGGCTGGCGCCAGAATCTACACAGCCCATGGAGACCGCATCATGTACGCACATATTCTCATCGCCACCGACG
Source organism: Aminobacter sp. P4_D5 (assembly GCF_056401815.1). Lineage (NCBI taxonomy): Bacteria > Pseudomonadati > Pseudomonadota > Alphaproteobacteria > Hyphomicrobiales > Phyllobacteriaceae > Aminobacter > Aminobacter sp. P4_D5. The sequence continues at coordinate 23,185 of NZ_JBFUIP010000061.1, forward strand.
GTTCGGAACTGGCGCAGAAGGGCCTCGACCATGGCTTGAACCTGGCCAAGGGCCTCGGCAGCAAGGTGACGGTCATGAGCGTCACCGAACCTGCGCCGATCTTCGCCTCGGCTGGCATGTACGGTCCTGTCGCCACCGCCGAGGACATTGTTTCCTATCAAAGGGCCGGCGAGGAATACGGCGCCAAGGTGCTGAACGCCGCCAAGGCGCAGGCCGACAAGCTCGGTGTCAATGCCGAAGTCGTGCATGTCGAGGAGATGTGGGCGGCGGAGGCGATCAATCAGGTTGCCAAGGATCGCGGCTGCGACCTGATCGTCATGGCCTCGCATGGCCGTCGTGGACTTGGCCGGCTCATTCTCGGCAGCCAGACCGTCGAAGTTTTGACCAACAGCCAGGTACCGGTGCTGGTCGTTCGCTAAACGTCGTTCACACGATCTTGCCGCGCGCCGGAACCGGCCACAGTTCGGGCGCGCGATCCTTGCCATAGACATAGACGCCGTCGACCATGTTGGTCACCACGCAGGCATGGTTGGGCACGATGCGCARCCGCTGGCCGACGGTCAGATTGATGTCGCCCTCGGTCCTGAGCCTGCCGTGTTCTTCCGACAGTTGGTCGATCGATATGTCGGGGCGCCCAAGCACATGGCCGTGGCCCTTGAGACCGAGTAAGTCGGAGGTCAGCGTCTTGCTGCCGGCATCGATGATGGCGCGGTTGGGTGCGGGCACAGAAACCACAGTGGCGAGCACGGTCAATGCGCAATCGTCCCAGCTGGGAACACCGCGCGCCACCAGCGAACGGTCATTGTAGACATAGGTGCCTGGCCGGTATTCGGTGGCGACGGGCGCCAGATGGGCCGACATCAGGTCCGGCGTGCCGCCCGATGTGACCGCTTGAACCGCAATGCCCTTGGCCTGGATCAGCGCTTTTGCCTCAGTCATGAAGGCTTGCACCTTGGCGGCACCGCCCACGGGCGGATAGGTCGTCAGCCCGGCGAAATGCAGGCGGGGTGCGGCAGCGATGCGTGAAGCGAGTTCGACCGCCGCCTCAGGCAAGCCGACGCCACAGCGATCGGCGCCGGTATTACATTCGACAAAGACATTGAGCGTGGCGCCCGCGGCAGCGAACGCCGCCGACAGCCCGTCGATCACAGTCGCATTGTCGGCGACCACGGCAAGGTGCACCTTGCGCGATAGCTCCAGCAGCGCGGCGAGCTTGTCTTCGCCAAGGACGTTGTAGGTGATCAGCACATCGGTGATGCGGTCGCTGCCCGCGACCATTGCTGCTGCTTCCGAAACCTTCTGGCAGGTGATGCCGACCGCACCGGCTGCAAGCTGCAGCTCGGCGATGCGGGGAAGCTTGTGCGTCTTGATATGCGGCCGGACCTTGAGTCCATGGCTGTCGGCATAGGCTTGAAAGCGCTCGATGTTCCGCTTGGCCAGATCGAGGTCCACCAACACTGCGGGGGTCTGGATTTTGTCGAACATGCCTTGCTCTGCCTCCAACTCGATACGTCGGACGACCTTGCCTCCGAAGCGCTTGACAAACAATGGCGCCTGCATATGGATACGTAAATCCATTATTCAGAACATGTGTCCGCAATAATGGACATATGTTTGCTGGAAGACCCTGTAAACTTCTGGCGCGCGGGCATCGCGCGGCATTCGGAGAATGAGCATGACGATCAAGCGCTACGGCACAGGCCAATCCGGCGCGGGCAAGCAGGCATTGCCTTTCGCTCGCGCAGTCGAAGCCAATGGCTGGCTCTATGTATCGGGGCAGGTTGCCATGGAAAATGGCGAGATCGTCGGTGGCGGCATTGTCGCCGAGACGCGCAAGACGATGCAAAGCCTGATCGCCATCCTGACAGAGGCAGGCTATGGGCTGGAGCATATCGTGCGCGTCGGCGTCTGGCTCGACGACCCCCGGGACTTCTGGTCGTTCAACGGTGTTTATGCCGAGTATTTCGGCGATCATCCGCCGGCCCGCGCTTGCGTACAGTCGAGCATGATGGTCGATTGCAAGGTCGAAATCGACTGCGTCGCCTACAAGGCGCCGTAGCGACACAGGATTTCACTTCGGCAATTCGCCGGGAGGCGGCGCATGGACGACGTAGCTGACGATATCATCAACAGGCGCGCGCGCGGTCTCGATCGTGCCTTTGAAATCCTGAATCATCTGCGCCTGAAGCGTCAGCCGCTGCGCCCCAACGAGATCGCGCAAGGCATCGGCGCGCCGCGCTCTTCGGTCTACGAACTGGTCAACCTTTTGATGCGGCAAGGCGTTCTGGAGTATCGCGGCGGCGACGGCCGCGTGTTCCTGGGCCGCAAGCTCTATTTCCTCGGCATGGCCTATGCCGAGCAATTCGACCTGATGCGCGAATGCGACAAGCTGCTCACGCACATCGCCGAGGAGACGCGCGAGACGGCCCAGATGTGTGTGCTCGAAGGCAACAAATACACCGTCGCCCAGATGAAGGAGGGGCTGCGCCAGTTCCGCATCTCCTCCAATGTCGGCGACCCGGTGGCGATCCCGTGGACGGCGTCTGGCCGGCTGCTCGTTTCGCATATGAGCGACGAAGAAATCCTCGACTTCATCCCGAAGGACGATTTCCGCTTGCCGAATGGCGACTGGCTTGATCCGGCGGAGTTCATCGCCGAGGTGCGCGAAGCGGCACGCGTCGGCTACTTCACCTTCAACAGCGCGGTCGAGAGCTTCACCCACTGCTTTGCCGTGCCGGTCTACCAGGCCGACCGCACTTGCATGGCGACGCTGTGCCTGGTCGCACCGCGCGAGGACGGGCTGAAGAACCACGCCAGCTATCTTAAGACGCTGCTCGATGCCGCCGCCGACCTGTCGAGCCGCCTTGGCCACGTCGCCGACGGGTATGGCGGCCCCATGCGCGGCCGACCGGCGATGACCGCCTGACCTTTACTCACATCAACTATGGATTGGCTGTACAGCATGGTGGGACGCGTTCTTTCAATCGGCGAATGCATGGTCGAACTCAGGCAGGCCGAAGGTGGCCTGCTTCGGCAGGGCTTTGCCGGCGACAGCTTCAACACAGCCTATTATGTCAGGGCTTTCCTGCCCAAGGCCTTGGCCGTCGACTATTTCACGGGGGTCGGCACCGATACGATTTCAGATGAAATGCTTGCCTTCATCGAAGGCACCGGAATTGGCACGAGCTTCGTCCGCCGCGTTCCTGGGCGCAGCCCCGGCCTCTACATGATCCATCTCAAGGACGGCGAGCGCAGCTTCTCCTACTGGCGTTCGGCTTCCGCAGCGCGGCTTTTGGCCGACGACACTGGTGCCTTGCGCGCGGCCATCGATGCGTCGGACATGGTTTTCTTTTCCGGCATCACGCTGGCGATCCTCGCGCCCGAGGCGGTAAAAAACCTCCTGGTCGAACTCGACCGCGCCAGGGCTGCGGGCAAGCTGGTGGCCTTTGACCCCAATATCCGCCCCAGACTTTGGGATGACGCGGAGACCATGCGGCGTACGATCACCGCTGGTGCCGCCGCCGCTGCCATCGTCATGCCGAGCTTCGAGGACGAGGCGACCTATTTCGGTGATGCTTCGATCGGCGCGACAATCGCCCGCTATCGCGGCCTCGGCATCGAAAAGCTTGTTGTCAAAAACGGTGCCGAGGGCATTACGCTGTCCTTCGGCGGCAGTGAGACTTTCGTGCCGTCGGCCGTGGCCGAAAAAGTGGTCGACACCACTGGCGCCGGCGACAGCTTCAACGGCGCCTTCCTGGCAAGATACATCGAGACCGGTGATCATCTCGGCGCCGCCGAATTTGCCGCCCGCGTCGCCGCCTCAGTTATTGGCCATCACGGTGCCTTGCTGCCGCCTGCCGAGTTGCAGGCATTGGCCTGATGAACCGCGTCGCCCGCCATTGCCGCGGCATTGTGCAATTTGCCTCTGCTTTGATCGGAGGCACTTGATTTCTTGTAAAATAACTTTACCTCTAGTGAAATGTTGTTTTTTCGAAATTGCCGTGGCAGGGGATCACTAGGGTGAAGGAAGACCGCTTGTCAGCCGTGGCTGATGCCGACGGCAATAAGGTATCGGCTGCCGTTGCGGCAAAGGCTCGCCCGGTGCCGCTGCTTCAGGACCCGCATGCGGTGCGCGACACGCCTGAAAAGGTGCTGGAAGTGGCGCTTGGCCACGAGGTCCGCGCTTTCCGCAAGAAGCTGGGCATCACCGTCGCCGATCTGGCGGCGATGACCAACATTTCCCTCGGCATGCTGTCCAAGATCGAAAACGGCATCACCTCGCCGTCCTTGACCACGCTGCAGTCGCTATCTCGCGCGCTTGGCGTGCCGCTGACCGCGTTCTTTCGCCGCTTTGAAGAAGAGCGCAATGCCGTCTTCGTCAAGGCGAATGAGGGCGTCGACGTCGAGCGCCGTGGCACCCGCGCCGGCCACCAGTACAATCTGCTGGGCCATATCGGCTCCAACACCGCCGGTGTCGTGGTCGAGCCCTATCTCATCACGCTGTCGGAGGATTCCGACGTCTTCCCGATGTTCCAGCATGAGGGCATGGAGTTCCTCTACATGCTGGAAGGCGAGGTCGTTTACCGCCATGGCAGCAACCTCTACCGCATGACGCCGGGCGACAGCCTGTTCTTCGATGCCGATGCCCCGCACGGTCCGGAAGAGTTGACGACACTACCGATCCGCTACCTCTCGATCATCTCCTACCCGCAGGGCAGCAGCGGCGATTGAGCTGTCCGGTCTTGATCGACTTCTGTATGGCGTCTATTTCCCAGGTTAAGGTGTCCTGAACCAGGAGAGGTCGTGCAGACTGCCGCAGAAGGCGCCTTGGCGATTGCCAAGGAAATCGTGAAGCATCGGGCGGCCGATCGGAGACGGCGTGGGGTTGGCGCAAAACCTCAAGCAAGATGCAGCCGATCGCATGCTGAAGGGTCCAGGTCCGCTGACGGACAAGCGGAGCAAGGAGCTTCGCTACATCATCGCAGATCTCATCGAGGACTTGCACGGCGATCGCACCGCGCCTGAAATCCGGGCGATCTCAGCCAGCCTTTATCAACCCCTCGCCGATCTCACATTATTGGGCCGAGGCGTCTGGTCAGGAAAGGGCAAGTGGGTTCCACGTCTGCTGCACATGCATGACAGTGAACTGGCGGTCCGGTTCGACGATGCTTTCCGTTCAGCGGCCAATGGGAAGAGTAGCGTCCTGCGGGCCCTTGCAGAAGGCGAACTGTCGCGGAATGGCGGGGCTTTTTTTGCCGGCGACCGAAGGCAAGCACCCGCTTCCGCCAGGCAGGCGCTGGACAACGACAACCCTGCCTAACCAAAACGCCACGCATCCTGGGACACGCGGCGTTTGGCATTTCAAATCTCGGGCGGAAAACCTAGTCCGGGCTGAAGCCGGGCGAGGTCGGTGCACCGTCATCATATTTCGACAGCCATTCGACGACAGTCGGGCGATAGCGGGTCAGGCCCTTGTATTCGGCCAGTTCCACCGGCAGGTCGCGCAGCACGCGATGGAAGCGGCGCGCCCATTTGGGCACGGTCACTAGCTCATCCATCTTGAGCAAATAGCAGCGGATCGGGAAGACCAGAGCGTTTGAACGCGGTAGCCGGAAGAAGCTCTGCAGTTCGACGCGCAGGTGCACCTTCTGGCCGACATTCTCCGGCGTTACCGTGAGGCGGTCGCTGCCCCATTTGTGGAAGTTTTCCGGGCTGGTATCGAGCCTCGGGTTGATGGTCATGGTCCAATTCAGCCGCCGAGCCGGCTGGCCCTGCTGGATGTTGATCAGGAACTTGAGGGCGCGGGTGAAGATGCCCTTTTCATGCGCCAGCGGCACTGGGGCATGCCATTCGAAGAAGTTCATGCCGATGTCGAAATCGAGCGACCAGTCGGCCTGGGTGGTGACCATGCCGGCATCCATCCACAGATTGCCGTCACGCTGGTCGAGGATGGCGAAGTCGCCCTGACTCTGGCGGGTGATATATTCCATCGGTCCGTAGGGCAGGGTGGAGACGTCGCCGAAGGTGAAGGTGTCGTCGATGCCGAGCGGCCGGTTGATCCAGTGCCAGCGGTCGCCGTCGCGCGTCAGCGTGAAGTGCTCGGGGTAGCTCTTGGCCTTCTCGGTCATCAGCAGTTCGAGCAGGTCCCAGCCGGCGAGCGTCATGTGCGGCAACGACTGGCAGCGCAGCGGATCCTCTGCCAGGACCTTGGCGCGGTCCTGCATTTCCGAAACATAGTGCTCGTCGACATCGATCAGATGTTCGAACACGCTGTTCTTCGGCCCAGGCACATGCGGCTCGATGTTGACCGAGTACATGTAGGCGTCTTCGTGATAGGGGAAGGGAAACCGCCTGACGTTTTCCGGACTGTTCCTGAAGGTAAAATCGTCGCGGAACGTCTCTTTCCTGAAGTTAATTCCCATCAATTCCTCCCTCTTTCAGAGCGCCAAGCGCCCTGAGTGTTCTACCGTTCCAGGACCAGCGAACGGCCCTCGAAACGCGAGACGCATGGCATGATCTTCTTGCCCGAGCAGTGCTCCTCATCGCTCAGCCAATGGTCGTTGTGCTTGAAGGTCCCGTCATAGGAGATGACGTTGGTCTCGCACTGGCCGCAGACGCCGCCGCGGCAGAGATAGGGCGGATCGACGCCCGCGGCCTCGATCGCCTCAAGCAGGCTCTGCTGCTCGCCGACACGGATTTCCAGACCGCTGACAGCCAGCTTGACGTCGAACGGTGTGCCCGGCTGCGGTGCCGCGAAATGCTCGTAGTGCACCGAGTCGTCCGGCCAGCCATGGGTGGCCGCCATGTCGCGCACCCATTTGATCATGCCGGCGGGGCCGCAGACATATATGTGGGTGCCCAGCGGCTGCGTGGCGAGCAGGCGTTCGAGCGGGATGCGTTCGTTGCGCTCGTCGAGATAGAGGTTGACCCGCTTGCCATAGCGTTCGCGCAGGACATCGGAGTAGCTGCCGAGCGCTTCGCTGCGGCAGGTGTAGTGCAGTTCGAAATTGCTGCCGGTGGAAGCGAGTTGTGCTGTCTGGGCARGGAACGGCGTGATGCCGATGCCGCCGGCGATCATCAGATGCTTCTTGGCGCGCAGGTCGAGCGAAAACAGGTTCACCGGATAGCTGATCACCATGTCCATGCCACGCTTGACGCGGTTGTGCATGAACAGCGAGCCGCCGCGGCCGACATCGTCGCGGCGCACCGAGATGGTGTAGTCGCGCGTGGTGAGCGGCGAACTCATCAGCGAATAGGGATTGAGCCTGGTGGTGTCGCCATCGCGCATTTCGACGACGACATGGGCGCCGCCTGAGAAAGTTGGCAGGTCGCCGCCGTCGGTACGCTCGAAATGGAACCGCTTGACCAGTTCATTTACCGCGACCACTTCGGTCACGGTGACGTTAATCTTGTTTGTTCCCGCGCTCACCGGAAAATCTCCTCTGTCTGAGGGATCTCGGTCGGATCCTCGGCATTGATGCAGACGCCCTGGAAGGCAGCATGGCGCTTGGAATAGTGGTCGCGCACCAGCAGCAGCAGGCCGCAATGCGAGCAGGTGGCCGGCTGGGTGGTGACGTTTTCGGTGATGCCCTTGCAGTGCACGCATTGTACCCGGCGGGCCCACGAGCCGCGATGCTCGGTCTGGATCGAGACAGGGTCGATGCCCGCCTCGAGCGCTGCCTGCATCATCTGGCCGATCAGGCCTTCGGTACCGGCGAGATAGATGCGCAGGCCCATATGGGCGTTGGCGAGCGTCCAGTTCAGGCGCGGCAACGCTGCCGCGACCGATGGCCCTTCATAATACTGGGCCGGTGCCAACGCCTTCAGCGATGCCTGAAAGCTATCGCCCGTGCGGCCCGGTATGAACATGATGTGGGCATTGGCGAAGAAGCCGTCAGGCGCCTTTTTCGCCATGTCCAGGATCGCGGACGCCCCTTCGGCGTCCGCTATGAGAAGGTGGCTCTTTCCGGCCTGCGGGGACAATATTCCGTAGACCGGGCGACTGAGGATCGTCTTCACCGGTGCACTGTCCAAGGTCTCAGCCCTTTGCCGTCCGCTTCAGCTTCTTGGGATCGTCGAACGGCAGCGACTGGGCGGTTGCCTTGACCGTGCCGCTGGCGTTGCGGATCTCAAGCGGCGTGCCGACGATGGCGCAGTCGACGTCGAGACGGGCAATGCCCATCGATTTCTTGACCAGCGGCGAATACATCGCACAGGTCACGACACCGACCTTCTTGCCATCGCGATAGATCTCGGCACCTTCGTCAGCTGCCTTGTCGCTGTCGAGAAGCACGCCGAAGATCTTGAAGCGCTCCTTGCCCTTGAGGCGATAGTGCTCTTCGGCACCGCGGAAGCCGGTCTTGCCCGGGCTGACGGTGAAGTCGAGACCGAGCTCCCACAGCGTATCGCCAGGACCCTCGTTCGCGAACGGATACTTCTGCGAATTGTCGTACGGGTAAAACAGAAGGTAGCTCTCGACGCGCAGCATGTCGAGTGTGGTGAAGCGCGTCGGGATGATGCCCATCTCCTTGCCTTCGGCAACGATGGTGTCCCAGATCGTGCCCGCGTCCTGGCCGCGGCAGAAGATCTCGTAGCCGCGCTCGCCGGTGTAGCCGGTGCGCGAGATCATCACCGGCAGGCCAAACAGCTGGGTCTGCATGTGGTGGAAGTAGTTGAGGTCGCGGATGCCGGGCACGTGCTTGGCGAGGTAGTCGACGGCAAGCGGGCCCTGCAGCGACAGATCGTGCAGATTGTCGTCGAAGCGCACCGAGACGTCGCGGCCGATCGAGGCGCGCGTCAGTTCCTCATGACCCGAACCCGCGCCGTGCACGACCATCCACGAATTGGGGCCCATGCGGTAGATGACGCAGTCGTCGGTGAATTTGCCGGCATCGTTGAGCATGCAGGCATAGACCGACTTGCCGGGATAGATCTTCTCGGGGTTGCGGGTGGTGCACAGGTCGATCAGGTGCGAGGCGTGCGCGCCGGTGATGTGGACCTTCTTGAGGCCCGAAACATCCATCAGTCCGGCCTTGGTGCGGATCGCGATATATTCCTCGTCCGCGTCCTTGTCGTAGCTCCAGGCTGTGCCCATGCCGCTCCAGTCTTCCAGTTTGGAACCCAGGGCACGGTGGCGATCGCCCAACGCCGAAAAACGCCATGAAGCTGTCATTTTTGGTACTCCTCCATATTGTTCCCCGCCCTTGGCCTTGCCGTAAGGCGGATATTGTTGGGAACATTTGAACCCAAAATTGCCGCTAGGGCAATATCCAAGTGCAAGAAATTTTACTGATAGGCAACATTTTGCCTTTCATCGATACGTCGGGTGTGGGTGAGCCGTGCCGCCCAAAGATGGCTCGACGTTTGGCAGAAAAAAGGCCTGACACATGGTGCCAGGCCTTGAAGGGCGCTCCGGGCCTGGGGGACAGGAGGGTGGATAGGAGCGCCGTGGGAGAAAGCTTCCGGCCTAGAACAGGCCTTCGATCTGGCCCTGTTCGTTGAGGAAGATCTTTTCCGACGAGGGTGCCCTTGGCAGGCCGGGCATGGTCATGATCTCACCGCAGATGGCGACGATGAAGCCGGCGCCGGCCGAAAGCCTGACCTCGCGCACCGACACGACATGGCCGGTGGGGGCGCCGCGCAAATTGGGATCGGTCGAGAACGAATATTGCGTCTTGGCCATGCACACCGGCAGATGGCCGTAGCCGGCGGCTTCCCAGGCATGCAGCTGGTCGCGTACCGACTTGTCGGCGATCGCCTCCGAGCCGCGATAGATGCGCTTGACGATGGTGTCGATCTTGTCGAACAGCTTCATGTCGTCGGGGTAGAGC
>NZ_JBFUIP010000062.1:0-32668 GCF_056401815.1 Aminobacter sp. P4_D5
CCCGGAAACCAGCCCGGCCCCTACTCGCCGCTGAAGGAGCAGAACGTCGACCGCTACGTCAGGTGGTACGCCCGCCAGATGGGCGCCTGATCCTCCCAAGACAAGGSCACATCATGCTCTCCAGGCCGGAAATCCTGCTGCAGATTGCAGAAATCAGGGCGCTCACCGCAAGGGTCTCGGCCTATCGGCTGGTCTCGCCCCATAGTGAGCGCCTGCCGGCCTGGGAAGCTGGCGCGCATCTCAACTTCCGCCTGCCGAGCGGCCGTGCCAGATGCTACTCGCTATGCGGCGACCCCGCGCAGACGTCCGAATACTGGATCGCCGTGCAGCGCGAGGAGCAGGGCGAAGGCGGTTCGCTGGAGGTGGCGGAAGCCTTTTCGCGCGGCGTTGTGGTTCGCGCCGATCCGCCGCGCAACGGGTTTCCTCTCGCCGCGGATGCGCGGCACCATATCCTCATTGCCGGCGGCATCGGCATCACGCCTGTTATCGCGATGATCCATCATCTCAAGGCCGCCAAGGCGAGTTTTTTCACCCATTTCTGCGCTCGCTCCATGGAAGAAGCGGCGTTCGGCGAATTCATTGTCGATGAGGTCAAGGCCGGTCGCGCGGCCTTGCATCACGACGGCAATGACCCGGCAAAGCGCCCTGACATGGCGGCACTCGTCGGTAAGGCGGCGGACGGCGTGCATGCCTATGCCTGCGGCCCGGCAGGCTTCCTCAAGGCTTTCGCCAAGGCGACCGAAAACTGGCCACGCGAACAGGTGCATGTCGAAAGCTTCGCGCCTGAGGAAAAGATTGAGGCGGGCGACCGGTCCTTCCAGGTGAAGATCGCCTCGAGCGGTGCGGTCATCGACGTGCCCAAAGACAAGTCGCTGCTCGCGGCCCTGACAGCGGCCGGCCACCGCATCGAGACGAGCTGCCGGCAAGGCATCTGCGGCTCCTGCATGGTCGGTTACCTCGAGGGCGAGCCTGACCACCGCGACACCGCACTCACCCAAGACGAACGACGCGAATTCCTCACCGTCTGCTGTTCGCGCGCCAATTCACCACTGCTTGTTCTCGACCTCTGATGAAATTGCCGGCGAACACCGGCTGAGCAATCCTGAAATCTCCTCGCAGCCGCAAGCCCACCTTGGAAAGTCAAAGCATGTCCAGCAAAGTCCCCTCGCACGCCCGCATCGTCATTGTCGGCGGCGGCGCCCTTGGCACCTCCATCGCCTATCACCTGGCCAAGATGGGTGAAAAGGACGTCCTGCTGCTTGAGAAGAACGTGCTGACAGCGGGCTCCACCTGGCATGCCGCCGGACTGATGGGGCAGCTGCGCAGCAAGGTGAACCTGACGCGCCTGATGCAATACAGCGCCGATCTTTGCGCTAAGATCGGGGCTGAGACCGGCCAGGATGTCGGCTGGAAGAATGTCGGTAGCCTGCGCCTTGCCGCCTCCGACGCGCGCTGGGAAGAGCTGAAGCGCGCCCATACCGCTGCCAAGAGCTACGGCTTCGACATGGAGCTGGTTGGACCCGACGAGGTCAAGAAACTGTTCCCGCTGGTCGACACCAAGGACCTGCGCGGCGCGACCTGGATCGCCTCGGACGGCCATGTCGATCCCTATTCGCTGACCCACGCCTACGCCAAGGGCGCGCGCAATGGGGGCGTGCGCATCGTCGAGGGCGTGACGGTTACCGGCTTCACCATCAAGGATCGCCGCATCACCGGCGTAAAAACCGCAGAGGGCGAGATCGGCTGCGAGATCGTCGTCAACGCGGCCGGGCTGTGGGCGCGCCAGCTTGGTGAACTCGCCGGCATCGACCTACCGATCACCGTTGTCGAGCACGAATATTTCGTCACCGAGAAATCATCAATGGTGCCCRACGACCTGCCGACCCTGCGCGACCCCGATGCCAATTTCTACGTCAAGCCGGAGCCGGGCGCGATGGCGATCGGCGGCTGGGAAAAGGAAACCCGCGCCGCCTATGGTCTCGGCAAGCTGCCGATGAGCTTTGGCCAGGAGCTGTTCCCCGATGATCTCGAGCGCATGTCGGAGGTGATCGAAGGTGCTGCCAACCGCATTCCGATCCTCAGTGAACTCGGCGTGCGCGCAGTGGTCAACGGCCCTATCCCGATCTCGGCCGACGGCGAGCCTGTCATGGGCCTTGCCGGCGACTATGAGAACTTCTTCGTTGCCTGCGGCTTCACCTCGGGCATCGCCGCATCAGGCGGTGCTGGCCGCGCCATGGCCAACTGGATCGTCGAGGGCGACCCCGGCATGGATTTGTGGGCCTTCGACTTGCGCCGCTTCGGCAAGCCGCATGGCGGCCTCGCCTATCTCAGGGACAGCGCCATCGAAGCCTATTCCAAATATTACGCCGTCGCCTGGCCGGAGGAGGAACGTTCGGCCTGTCGTCCGCTGCGCCGCTCACCGCTCTACCAGACCTTGACTGCGCAAGGTGCCGTCAACGGCGTCAAATTCGGCTGGGAACGGCCCAATTATTTCCTCAAAGCCGGTGAGGCAAAGCCCCCGCTCGAAACCTTCGAGCGCGCGCCTTATGCCGAGGTGATCGGCCGCGAGCACAAGATCGTGCGCGAGGGGGTGGCACTCGTTGACCAATCGTCATTTTCGAAATTCGAGGTCGCGGGACCGGGTGCGCTCGCTTACCTGCAGTGGCTGGCGGCAGCCAATGTCGACCGCGGCGAAGGCGCCGTGATCTACACCCAGCTGCTCAACAAGCGCGGCGGCATCGAGGCCGACCTCACCATCATGCGGCCGCGCGAAGACGTGTTCCAAGTCGTCACCGGTTCGGCCTTCGGCACGCGTGACGGCGGCTGGATCCGCAGTCACATGCCCCGCGACGGCTCGGTGAGCGTGCAGGATGTGACCGGTGCTTTCGGCGTCATCAATCTGTGCGGACCGCTTTCGCGCGACGTGCTCGCCAAGGTCAGCGAGGATGATGTGAGCAATGCCGCCTTCCCCTATATGAGCTGCCGCAACATCCGCGTTGGCTGGGCGCCGGTCATGGCCGCGCGCGTCACTTATGTCGGCGAGCTCGGTTGGGAATTGCATGTGCCCACCGAATACATGGCCTATGTCTACGAAGTGCTGAAGGACGCGGGTGCTGCGTTCGGCATCGCCGATGTCGGCTACAAGTCGATCTCCAGCCTGCGCATGGAAAAGCGCTACCTCTATTGGGGCGCCGACATCACGCCCGACGATACACCGCTGGAAGCCGGCCTCGGCTTTGCCGTGTCGATGAAGAAGGGCGACTTCCAGGGCCGTGAGGCGCTTGTGGCGCAGAAGGAACTTGGGCTTAGCCGCAAGCTGGCCTGCTTCCGGCTCGACGAGTCGCTATCGGTCTATGGTGGCGAAGCGATGTCGGTGAACGGTCGCATTGTCGGCATGACGACCAGCGGCGACTTCGGCCATACGGTGGGCGCGTCGCTGGTGTTCGGCTATCTCAAGGGCGAAGACATGGGGCTCAAGGAGATCGAGGTCGAGGCCTTCGGCCGCCGCAGCCGCGCAACCGTCGTCGAGCGTTGCGTGTATGATCCCGCCGGCGAGCGTGTCCGCATGTAACCGAACATGCGGGTCGGCTGCCACATATTGCAACATACGCTTGCTCGATGAGGCCAATATCGCCACATTGGCCTCATGTCCGACTCGCACAGCTCCAATGCCCGGGCGCTCGCGCCGCGCCGCCATGACGAGATCCTGAGGCGCCTTGCCGCCGACGGTTCGGTCGGCATCACCGAGCTTGCCAATTTCTTCGACGTGTCGCGGGAGACCATCCGCCGCGACATGAAGCATCTAGCCGAGCGCGGCCAGCTCGATCTCGTCCATGGCGGGGCGACGCTATTCGAGGCAACCGAGCCAGCGCTCAACGAGCGCAGCCAGGAAAACGCTGCCGGCAAAGCTGCCATCGGCCGCGCCGCGGCCAATCTGGTCGAGGACGGCATGGTCGTTTTCCTCGATTCCGGCACCACCACACTTGCGGTGGCGCACGCGTTAACGGGCAAGCAAAACCTGACGGTTTGCACCACAAGTCTGGTGATCGCGCTGCATATGTGTCGCCAGCCGCATGTGCGCGTGCATATGCTGGGCGGCGAAATCGACCCGTCGGAAGAAGCCGCCATCGGCATCGATGCGCTGGAGGCGATCAGTCGCTTCCGCGTCGATGTGGCGTTTTTGGGCGGCGGCGGCCTGTCACCCGAGGGCGAGGTCACCGACTTCACCCGCAATGGCGCCGAGCAACGCTCGCGCATGGCGGCAACCGCGGCAAAAGCCTATTTCGTGCTCGACAGCTCGAAGTTCGGACGGCTGACGCCGCTGCGCATCCAGCGCTTCGAGCTTGCCGCCGGCGTCATCGTCGACGTCGCTCCCTCTGCTGCCATGACAGAGGCGCTGGAACGCAAGGGGCCGAAGGTGATTGTCGGCGATTGATGGCTGACGGCCGAGGCGGCCAGCCAAGACTTTTCAGGTCAGATTTCTACGCCGTTCCAGTTCCGCATCGGTTGGGGTCTCGAACTCGAACGAGCCGGTGATGATGTCGCCGTCGCGGACGTATTTGTTGACGATCACGCCCGTGCCGGAAACCTTCGAGGAAACCAGCTTCAGTGCCGACGGTAGTGTGCCGTCGCCGAACAGGCGCTTGCCCTTGCCGAGCACCAGCGGGAAGATCGAGATGTTGAGCTCGTCGACGAGGTCGGCAGCGAGCAGGGTCTTGAGGAAATCGGTCGAGCCCTGGGTCAAGAGATCCGGTCCGTCTTCGGCCTTCAGTCTTTGTAGAGCGGCAACGGCGTCCGCGCCCAGCGAATGGCTGTTCTGCCAGCCGAGTTTCAGGTTGGGATTGCGGGTCGCGACATATTTGTTGATCCTGTCGAACAGCGGACCGATCGGATCGTCTGCGGCGACATAAGGCCAGTGCGCGGCAAAGATGTCCCAGGTCTTGCGCCCGAGCAGCAGGTCGAAGGACTTGGCGAACATCTCGCCCACGGCTTCAGTCATCGTTTCGTCGAAATAGGGCGCGCCCCAACCGCCATATTTGAAGCCGCCGATCGGATCCTCCTCGGGGCCTCCCGGCGCCTGCATGATGCCGTCGAGGCTCATGAATGCACCCACCACGATCTTTCTCATGTCGTTCTCCTTCATCGCCCTTGCCGGCTCACGCTTTGAAGACGTTCGGCGGCGGTGCGTTCCGACAAGGCTAGCGAAATTTCCCTATATGGCAGCCCGCATGCAAGCCCGCCTTGGCTTGCGGTAGCGTTCACCTTCCCGACGGACGGTATCGTCTCACGTCTGCACGCTTGGTATGTGATTATTTGTTGCATTTTATGTTGCGTTTTGTGGCGACCGAGATAGAGTGCGGCCTTCACCTTTGGGAGGTTGTTTCATCATGGCGCAGGAATTCCCGACGCAGGCACGCGTCGTCATCGTCGGCGGCGGCATCATCGGCTGCTCGGTCGCCTATCACCTGACAAAGCTCGGCTGGAAAGACGTCGTGCTGCTCGAACAGGGCCAGCTCAGCGGCGGCACCACATGGCATGCGGCGGGCCTGGTCGGGCAATTGCGCAGCCACGCCAACATGACCAGCCTGATCAAATATTCGACCCAGCTCTACAGCGAGCTCGAGGCAGAGACGGGGCTTGCCACCGGCTGGAAAAACTGTGGTTCGCTGTCGGTTGCGCGAAGCGCCGACCGCATGACGGTGCTCAAGCGCACTGCCGCTTCGGCCCGCGCGCAGGGCGTCGATATCGAGGTGATTTCGGCCAGGGAGGCGCAGGAGAAGTGGCCGGTCATGGCCATCGACGACCTCGTCGGCGCCGTTTGGCTTCCGGGCGACGGCAAGGCCAACCCCACCGACCTGACCCAATCGCTGGCCAAAGGGGCGCGCAATCGCGGCGCCCGCGTCATCGAGCGCGTGCGTGTCACCGGCATCACCGTCAAGGACGGCAAGGCTTGCGGCGTCGAGACCGACAAGGGCAACATCGCAGCCGAGGTCGTCGTCAACTGCGCGGGCCAGTGGGCGCGCAAGGTCGGTGCGATGTGCGGCGTCACCGTGCCGCTGCATTCGGCTGAGCACATGTACATCGTCACCGGCAAGATCGAGGGCGTGCATCCCGATCTGCCGGTGCTGCGCGATCCCGACGGCTTCATCTATTTCAAGGAAGAGGTCGGCGGCCTTGTCATGGGCGGCTTTGAACCCGAGGCCAAGCCATGGGGCATGAACGGCATCCCCCACGATTTCGAGTTCGCGCTATTGCCCGACGACTGGGACCAGTTCGAGATCCTGATGCAGAACGCATTGGTGCGCGTGCCGCAGCTGGAAACATCAGAGGTCAAGAAATTCTACAACGGGCCGGAAAGCTTCACCGCCGACAACAATTTCATCCTTGGCGAAGCCCCGGAGCTCAAGAACTTCTTCGTCGGCGCCGGCTTCAATTCGATGGGCATTGCCAGTGCTGGCGGTGCCGGCAAGGCGCTCGCCGAATGGATCGTCAACGGTTCGCCGACAATGGATTTGTGGCCGGTAGACATCAGGCGCTTCGCCGGCTTCAACAACAACCCGCGCTGGCTTCACGACCGCGTCAAGGAAACACTCGGCCTGCACTATGCCATGCCGTGGCCGAACCGCGAGCTCGACAGCGCGCGGCCTTTCAGGCGCTCGCCGCTCTATGACCGACTCGCCGCCAAGGGCGCCTGCTTCGGCTCAAAAATGGGCTGGGAACGCGCCAACTGGTTCGCTGGCAAAGGTGAGAGGCCGGAGACCCAGTACTCCTTTGGCCACCAGAACTGGCACGATGCGGTCAAGCGCGAGATGAAGGCCGTGCGCGAGGCCGCCGGCATCTTCGACCAGACCTCGTTTGCCAAGATCATGGTGCAGGGCCGGGATGCCGCTTCGGCGCTCAACCATATCTGCGCAGCCGACATCGACCTCGACATCGGCCGCTCGGTCTATACAGGCCTGCTCAACGAGCGCGGCGGCTATGAGAGCGACCTGACCGTGATGCGGCTGGCGCGCGACAAGTTCTTGATCGTCACCGGCTCGGCCCAAGCCGTGCACGATGCTGACTGGATCAGCAAGAACATCCCCGAGGGCGCGCATGTCACGCTGACCGACGTCACCTCGTCTTATTCGGTGCTGGCACTTATGGGGCCGCGCTCGCGCGACATCCTGGCCAAGCTCACTTCGGCTGATCTGTCGAATGCCGGTTTCCCCTTCGCCACGATAAAGGAGATCGACGTCGGCTATGCCACCGCCTACGCCAACCGCATGACCTATGTCGGTGAACTTGGCTGGGAGCTGATCGTGCCGACCGAATTCGCCGTTGGCGTTTATGAAGCGCTGCATGAGGCCGGTCGCGACCTCGGCCTCACCGATTGCGGTTACTACGCACTCGAAGCACTGCGCATCGAAAAAGGCTTCCGCGCCTGGAGCCGCGAGCTTACGCCCGACATCAATCCCTACGAGGCAGGGCTTGCCTTCGCCGTGTCGATGGACAAGCCGGGCGGGTTTATCGGGCGCGATGCTCTGGTCGAGGCAAAGGCCAAGGGCAAGCTCACCCGCCGCATCGTACAGTTCACGCTCGATGATGCGGCTCCCATGCTGTGGGGCGGCGAGCTGATCCTGCGCGACGGCAAGCCTGTCGGCGAAGTGCGCTCGGCGAGCTACGGCCACACGCTCGGTCGCTCCGTAGCACTCGGGCTGATCGCACACGCTGAGGGCGTCGACAAGGCGTTCATCGAAAGCGGCCGCTACGAGATCGATCTCGCTGGCGAGCGCCACGCGGCGACCGCCCATCTCAAGGCGCCCTACGATCCAAAGTCCGAACGGGTGAAGGTCGACAGCACAGAGCTGCGCGCCGCGGCCTGACCTTTCCAACCTTCGATTCCACCCCCACTGCCCCTCCCGCCATAGGGAGGGGCTTTTTTTCGCAAGCGGTCAGGCCGGCGCGAGCTTGAGCATGGCGATGCCGGCGAGCACGGCAGCTATGCCACCAAGTCGTATGGGCCCGAGCGGTTCGCCAAACAGCACGACACCCATGACAACGGTTCCGGCCGCTCCGATGCCCGTCCACACCGCATAGGCCGTGCCAACAGGAAGCGTGTCCAGCACGCGGCCGAGCAAATAGACGAAAGCACCGAGAAGCAGGATGGAGACGATGCTCCATCCTGGCTTGGTATAGCCCTCGGCATATTTCATCGACACCGCCCAGGCCACATCGAGCAGCCCGGCGATCACCAGCAGGATCCAGGCGAGACCCTGGCTCATCATGCGGCGAGCTTCATACCTTCGGCCTGCATCGCCTCGCGCACCTTTGGCCGACTTCCGACGCGGCCCATATAGGCGCGCAGGCTTGGGAAAGCCGAGAGGTCGACTTTGGCAAAGCCCGACCAGCCGACGATGGTGAACAGATAGGCGTCGGCGACGGTGAAGCGTTCGCCCATCAGGAACGGGCCGGAAGCCGCGAGATGGCTTTCGACAAAAGCGAGCCGCTGGGCAATCTTGCCGCGCGCCACTTCCTGCGCCTGGGCCCCATATTCGGGATGGAACAGCCAGGGGCTGTACATCTTGTGCAGTTCGGTGGCGACGAAGTTGAGCCAGGACTGCGCCTGATAGCGTTCGCGCGTGCCGGCCGCCGGCGCAAGATTCGCTTCCGGTTTGAGGTCGGCGAGGTATTGGACGATCGCCGCACCTTCCGTGAGAAGCGAGCCGTCGTCGAGTTCGAGCACCGGAACATAGCCGTTGGGGTTGACCTTGGCGAAGTCATGACCGGAGCCGGTGACATGCGGTTTCCTAGATATGTCGACCCGCTCGATGTCGAGCGGGATGCCGGCCTCGAGCGCTACGATGTGGGGCGACAGCGAGCAGGTGCCGGTGGCGAAATAGAGTTTCATGATCTGTCCTCTTGGGTTCTGACCGTTTGGCCGTTGCTTCCGGGACAAATCTAGGCTTTGCGCATTCACAATACTCATTGGATCTTTGCCAATTGCGTTTGCATGACTGCAAGACCAGGGTGTGCTAGAAGGCACGCATGGAAGACTGGAACGAACTCAGGCTGGTGCTCTCTATAGCCCGCGCTGGCAGCCTCACCGCAGCAGCTGGAGTGCTCGGCATTGACCACTCAACGGTGTTCCGCCGGCTCAATGCTCTCGAACAGCGGCTGGCGGTGCGGGTGTTCGAACGCCTTCCCGGCGGCATCTATCAGCTGACACCTGCAGGCGAGCGCATGGCGGCCGCCGCGGAACGCATGGAGGACGAGGCGCTGTCCCTGGCGCGCGACATCGCCGGTGCCGACGGCCGGCTGTTGGGCCGACTGCGAGTCACCTCATCGGAGACTCTGGCCTACTCCAGGCTGACCAGGCACCTTGCCGCGTTCCGGCAGGTACATCCCGGCATCATGGTCGAACTGGTGATCGAAAACCGCGTGCTCTCCCTGTCGCGCCGAGAGGCCGACATCGCGCTGCGGCCGATCCGCCCTAAGGAAAGTGACCTGTGGGGCCGCAAGCTTGCCGGCGTCGCATGGACCTTCTTCGCATCCGCCGCCTATCTCCACGCCCATGGCGGACCGATCGAGGGCCCTGGCGACCTTGGCCGTCAATCGCTGATCGGCTGGGAAGAGACGGCGGGCGGCATCATGGCGGCCGACTGGCTCGACCGCGCCGTTGCGGCGGACGCTTTCGTCTACCGCACCAATAGCCTGGTCAATCAGGCAGTCGCCGCCAGGGGTGGCATCGGCATGGCGCTTTTGCCCTGCTATCTCGGCGACGGCGAGCCCGGTCTCGTCCGCGCGCTTGCCGCGCCTTTGCCCGAGCTTGCCGGCGAACTGTGGATCGTCACCCACTCCGACTTGAAAGGCACCGCGAGGGTCCGCGCGTTCTTCGATGTCGTCGGCGACGGCCTCGCCCGCGAACGCGACCTGTTCGAAGGCAGGCGCTGCTGAGCGGTGACCCTGTGTTGGGGTGGGCAGCCGGTAGCTTTTGGCGCGCGGGCTAAGCAACGCATTGGAGGATGCTGCAATTTACTCCGAAAACAACGCAGGCTTGCTCGACTGCAATCGAACCTAAATAATGGTTCCAAGCTGAAATCGAGAGAAGGCAAGGGAGAGGCAACGATGTTGTACGCTATCCTGGCGTATCACGCGGAGGGAGTGGTCGAATCCTGGACCGACGAGGAGGATGCGGCTTTGATGACGGATCTGCTGGAGATCAACGATCGCCTCGTCGAAGAAAAGCGCTTGGGTCCGGCGGCGCGTTTGGGGGCGAACAGAGCGCGCGGTGACCTTGAGAGGAAAAGGGCTCGGCTTCGTCACCGACGGTCCCTTTGCCGAGACCAAGGAGCAATTGCTCGGTTTCTACGTCGTGGACTATCCAACGATCGACGGAGCTGTCGCAGCGGCACGCGAATTGCGCTCCGCCAACCCGACTGCGGTGTATGAAATCCGGCCGATTTCGCTCTATGTCCCCGGCGTCCCAATGGCGGCGTGGGACGAGCACTAGCGAAGCTTTCGCCATCTGAACTGTTCGCCATTGCCTGTTCCGGCGCTACGGCGCTGACGTATGCAGGTTTTGCTTGACCAAGGCACTCGGTGATCGCCGGTTGCCCGGCACCGCAATCGTCTGCATGGCCCGGCGCACGCCTGGCATTTGAAGCTCACCAGCGCAAAGCAGCCGAGCCACGAGACATGCGCTCAGTGCCAGAAGCTGCAATAGGGTCGAAGCCGTTTTCATAGCTATCGCCGGTCAATAACGACCTGTCTGAAGCGTTGGCCACTTCAGCTCGCGGTTCGGTTGATTGGTTCTGCGAATGTTCGGATGCGGTCGTTCTGCCGATCAAATCCGAAGACTGACTATTCATAGCATGAAAAATTGTTTCACACTAGAGGAATCTCTTGGGGCGAGCGATAGCTTGGTAGGTGTCGAAGGCTGCATGCCGGAGCAATGTCGCTCCGGCATGCATGGGCCCGTCTCAGGCGCCTCTGAGATAGGGCATGACCTCCAGGACGCCGCGGTAGATCATCTCGCCGGCGACGTAGAGAATAATCACCAGGCCGACATAGGCGATCCAGCGATGCTTTTGCAGCAGGTTGGCGATGAAGCTGGCGGCAATGCCCATCAGCGCGATCGACAGAACCAGGCCGAAGACCAGGACGTTGGGGTGATCGCGGGCAGCACCTGCAACGGCAAGCACATTGTCGAGCGACATGGACACATCGGCGATGACGATCTGCCACGCGGCCTGCGCGAAGGTCTTGCGCGGGGCGGTGCCAGCGACCTTTCCGTCGCCATCGATATCCGCCTCGGAAAGTGCTTCGACGGCCTGCGTCTCTTCGGCATGGTTATGGCGAAGTTCGCGCCACATCTTCCAGCACACCCACAGCAGAAGCACGCCGCCGGCAAGCAGCAGGCCGACAATCTGAAGGAGTTGGGTCGTTGCCGCAGCAAAGCCGATGCGCAGCACGGTTGCTGCGATGATGCCGATGAGGATTGCTTTGGCGCGTTGATCCTTGGGCAGGCCGGCAGCGGCGAGGCCGATTACGATGGCGTTGTCGCCCGCCAGCACCAGGTCGATCATGATGACCTGGAGGAGAGCCGATAAGGCTTCGGGAGTGAATAGTTCTGTCATGCGGCACCCTTTGCTGTCGCTAGGGCGGCGTGGCTCGCACATGCTCTGCTTAGCGCGGAATCCGCGCGAAACTCGCCAAGTGCTGTCAAGGAGTACGGAACGTCAAAGCCAGGCCGCCGGATTGAAATTCCAGTCCGACATCACAGCCATTATTGACTGCCAGAGGGGCCCGGCCTGGTGACGGTTTGGTAATCGACCAAGGCGAGAAATTCAAGACAGAATGTGCGGTCGAAGCGCCGGTGGCCACACTTGCTTTCAACCCGCCGCCATCGACCGCGCAATATCCAAAAACACCCGCACCAGCTTACCCCCGCTGCGCTCCTTGAGGCAGATCAGCGCCTCATCCATCAGCATTTCGGGTGCAGCGATCGGGATCTGCACCAGCCGCGCGTCTTGCCCGAACTCAGCAGCGGAGACGAAGCCTATGCCAGCGCCCGACGCCACGATCTCGCGCACCGCCTCGCGGCCTTCCGCCTCGATCGCCGGCTTGAACTCGAAACCTTCCTTGATGGCCAGGTCTTCGAGCTTGGCGCGGGTCTTTGAGCCGCGCTCGCGCATGACCAGCGGCAGCAGGGACAGTTCGTGCAGCGACAGCGACTTGGCCGAGGCAAGCGGGTGGTCGGTGGATACGAAGGCAATGATCGGCGTCGAGTTCAGTTTGACCACCTCGAAATCGCGGCCGATGGGAATTTCGCCGAGCACGCCGATGTCCGCCTCGTAGCTGTAGAGGCTGGAGATGACGGTCTCGGTGTTGCCGGCGCGCACAGACACCTGGATGCCGGGATATTTTTGGCGGAACTGGCCGAGGATATGCAGCAGATGGTGAGCGGCGTCGGCGACGATGCGCAGCGTGCCCGAGCGCAGCGCGCGGGATTCCGACAGAAGCTCAAGCGCCTGCTGCTCGGTGTCGAACATGCGCCGCGTGATTTCGAGCAATTGCTGCCCGGCTGCCGTCGGCGTCACCTGCTTCTTATGGCGGTTGAAGAGCAGGACGTCGTATTCTTCCTCGAGCTTGCGCACCTGGTCGGATATCGCCGGCTGGGTGAGAAACAGCGTCTCGGCGGCGCGCGAAAAGCCGCCGCAAATCGCAACATAATGAAAAGCTCGAAGCTGTACGTAGCGCATGCCTACTCCCTGAAGTGAGGTAGAATACCAATAATCTCAACCAATATAAATATCGAAACTAACGATTTGACTTATATCCAGAACCACCGAGGATAAGGCAAGCGCCACAGCTGCGCGCTTTGCAATCGGAGGCTCGCGGCCATGCATTTCATGTTCATCCTGCTGCAACTGGCCGGCGCCATCATGCTGCTTTTGTGGGCGGTGCGCATGGTCCGCACCGGCGTCGAACGCGCCCATGGCGCGGTGCTGCGCGAGGCGTTGCGTGGCGCGACCAAAGGCCGGCTGAAGGCAGCGACGGCCGGCACCTTGCTCGCCATTCTTTTGCAGAGCGCAACCGCGGTCGCAGTGCTCGCCGCAGGCTTTGCCGCTACGGGCGTCCTGACCGTCTCGGGCGGGCTCGCCGTGATGCTGGGGGCCGATGTCGGCTCGGCACTGGTGGTGCAGGCACTGTCCTTCGACCTCAGCTGGCTGGTGCCACTGTTGTTGTTTTTCGGTGCCACCATGTTCCTCAAATTCGAGGCGCGCATCGTCAAGCAGACCGGGCGCACCTTGCTTGGCATCGCCTTCATCCTGATCTCGCTGCGCATGGTTGGCGATGCGACCGCCCCCATGCGCCACAGCGCGTTGCTGCCGTTGGCCATCGACTATCTCAGAAGCGATCCGGTGACGGCCTTTGGTGCTGCGGCGCTTTTCACCTGGCTGATCCATTCCAGCGTCGCCTCGGTGCTGTTGTTCATGTCGATGGCGGCCCAAGGCGTGCTACCGGCCGAAGTGGCGCTGCCGATGATCCTCGGCGTCAACTTGGGTGCCGGACTCGTTGCCGTCGGCCTGACGCGCGGCCAAGCCATCGAAGCGCGGCGCATTCCGGTCGGCAATCTGATTTTTCGTGCAACGGCTGCAATCGCGATCCTCGTTGCCATGCAGGCGATAGAGATCCCGATGACCTGGTTCGGCGTCAGTGCGGCCCGGCAGGTGGTCAACATGCACCTTGCCTTCAACCTTGCGCTGCTGGTGGTGTGCCTGCCCTTCACCGGGCCGATGGAGCGGCTGATAGCAATGCTTCTGCCCGACGCACCGCACGGTTCGGAGAGCTTCAACCTGATGTCGCGGCGGGTCAGCGCACTCGACCGCACGGTGATCAAGATGCCGAGTGTCGCGCTTGCCAGCGCGACGCGCGAGGTACTGCGCATGGCCGAGGTGGTGGAGATCATGCTGCGCCCGGTGATGGATCTTTTCGATTCCGGCGACCGTACGCGCGTCGAGCAGGTGCGCAAGCTCGACGAGGAGGTCAACCGCGCCCACACCGACATCAAGCTCTACATCGCCGAGGTCAATCGCGGAACGATGACCCAGGAAGAGGCACGGCGCGGCATCGAGCTGACCGACCTGGCCATCAATCTGGAGCATGCCGGCGACATCATCGCCAAGAACCTTTTGGTGCTGGCCCAAGAGAAGAACGACAAGCGGCTGAGCTTTTCCAAGGAAGGTTGGGGCGAGCTGACCACGCTGCACGACCGCGTGCTGGCCAATATGCAGATCGCCATGAACGTGCTGGTGTCGGGCGATCTCGACGCCGCGCGCCAGCTGGTGGTCGAAAAGGAACGCATGCGCAAGCTTGAACGCGATAGCCACGAGCGGCATCTCAAGCGTCTGCAATCGGGCTCGCCGCAAAGTATCGAGACCAGCGACATCCACCTCGAAGCGGTGCGGGCGCTCAAGGAGTTCAACTCCCTTCTGGTCTCGGTCGCCTATCCGATCCTGACCCAGAGCGGCGATCTTCTGGAAAGCCGGCTCGCCAAGACGGCATGACGAAATTGCATGTCATCTAGCCACTATCGTTTCAGCTTATGGATGAATACAAAATAACGATTTTACATATGGATTGCCGGTCAGCAATGTGAAGCCGAACCAGACATCTGAAGACGGCGAGGAGAAAGAAATGCTGTCCGAACACAAGCTTGCGGCTCAAGCCCCCTTCCCGGCACCAGCACTCGGCGAACCCTATCTGCTGACGCCCGGGCCGCTGACGACCTCTTATGCGGTCAAGCAGGCGATGCTTCGCGACTGGGGCTCATGGGACGGCGACTTCCGGGCAATGACAGCCGACATGCGCCAGCGTCTCCTCGCCATGCTCGGCGACGGCAACAGCGACTTCGATTGCGTACCGATGCAAGGCAGCGGCAGCTTCGCCGTCGAGGCAATGCTGGGCTCGTTCGTGCCGCGAGACGGCAAGGTCCTGGTGCTGGTCAACGGCGCCTACGGCCAGCGCATCGTCCAGACGCTCGGCTATCTCGGCCGCGACTGTGTGGCGATCGACAAGGGCGACTACATGCCGCCGCGCGGCGATGAAGTGGCCGCAGCTCTGGATGCCGACCCGGCCATCACCCATGTCATTCTCGTCCACTGCGAAACCAGCTCGGGTATCCTCAACCCGGTCGCCGAGATTTCCGAAGTCGTCTACGCCAAGGGCCGCAAGTTTCTTGTCGACTCGATGAGCGCATTTGGCGCCATCCCCCTCAACGTCAGCGAGATCCGCTACGAAGCGATGGTGTCCTCGGCCAACAAGTGCATCGAAGGCGTGCCCGGCTTCGGCTTCATCATCGCCCGCAAGAGCGAGCTCGAAGCCGCCAAGGGCCGCAGCCATTCGCTCAGCCTCGACGTCCATGCCCAGTGGGCGCACATGAACAAGACCGGCCAGTGGCGCTACACCCCACCGACCCATGTGGTCGCCGCCTTCCTCGAGGCGCTGCGCCAGCATGAGATCGAAGGCGGCGTCGCCGGCCGCGGCGCGCGCTACGCCAGAAACCGCGACGTCATGGTAGCAGGCATGCGCGAGCTGGGCTTCGAAACCTTACTCAAGGACCGCTGGCTGTCGCCGATCATCGTCACTTTCTTCTGCCCCGCCCATCCCGATTTCGCCTTCGACCGCTTCTATGAGCTGATGAAGGAAAAAGGCTTCATCATCTATCCAGGCAAGCTGACGGTAGCTGACAGTTTCCGCGTCGGCTGCATCGGGCAGATGGACGAGCATGTCATGCGCAAGGTGGTCGAGGCCGCCGGCCAGTCGCTCAGCGAAATGGGCGTCGACACAGCGGCTCCTCCCGCGACCGCCATCGCCGAGCGCGCCAAGCTCGCCGCCTGAACAAAGATTTAAAGGAACTCCCCATGAACAAGATGACCACGATCAACGTCAGCGCCAACGGCCGCACTTACGAATGGCCGCGCGTGCCGGCGATTGCCATTTGCCTCGACGGCTGCGAGCCGGCCTATCTCGACGAGGCGATCAAAGCTGGCCTGATGCCGTCGCTGGTGAAGATCCGCGCCAAGGGCACCGAGCGTACCGCCCACAGCGTCATCCCGAGCTTCACCAACCCCAACAATCTGTCGATCGCCACCGGCCGCCCGCCTGCCGTGCACGGCATCTGCGGCAACTATCTCTATGAGCGCGAGACCGGCAAGGAAGTGATGATGAACGACCCGCGCTTCCTGCGCGCGCCGACCGTCTTCCAGGCCTTCTACGATGCAGGCGCGCGCGTTGCCGTGGTCACCGCCAAGGACAAGCTGCGCGCCCTGCTCGGCAGTGGCCTGAAGTTCGACGACGGCCGCGCCATCTGCTTTTCTTCGGAAAAGTCCGATGTCTCGACCAAGGCCGAGCACGGCATCGACAACGCGTCCGCCTGGCTCGGCAAGCCGGTGCCGGAGGTCTATTCGGCCGAACTGTCGGAGTTCGTCTTTGCCGCCGGCGTCAAGCTACTCAAGGAATTCAAGCCTGACGTGATGTACCTGACCACCACCGACTACGTGCAGCACAAATATGCGCCCGGCGTGCCTCAGGCCAATGCCTTTTACGAGATGTTCGACAAATATCTCGGCGAACTCGACGCGCTGGGCGCGGCCATCGTCATCACCGCCGACCATGGCATGAAGCCCAAGCACAAGTCCGACGGCACTCCTGACGTGGTCTATGTCCAGGACCTGCTCGACGAGTGGCTGGGCAAGGACGCCGCACGCGTCATCTTGCCGATCACCGACCCATATGTCGTCCACCACGGCGCGCTTGGTTCGTTTGCCACCGCCTACCTGCCCGAAGGTGCCGACCAGGCCGGCATCATGAAGCGCCTTGCCGCTATCGAGGGCATCGACGTCGTCATCGACAATGCCACCGCCAGCTCGCGCTTCGAACTGCCAAGCGACCGCATCGGCGACATCGTGCTGGTCTCTTCGGAGAACAAGACGATCGGCACCAGCGAGCATCGCCATGATCTGGCAGCGCTGAACGAGCCGCTGCGCTCGCATGGCGGCCTGACTGAGCAGGCGGTGCCGTTCATCGTCAACCGCAAGCTGCCCAGCCTGCCGAACGAACCGGTGCTGCGCAACTTCGATGCGTTCTATTATGCTGCCATGGCCGCAGCGCTGGCCTGAGGGAGTTGACGATGGTCAAGGCTGAAACGACGTTCAAGGTGCGCCATGAGCCCATGCGCATCGCCGGGCGCAAGGTCGATGCCGATGGTATCGTCAACGTCCACTACCCCTACACCAATGCGGTGATCGGCACGGTGCCGGCGGGGCGTGCCGAGCATGCGCGCCAGGCCTTTGATATCGCCGCCAACTACAAATCGAAGCTGACCCGCTACGAGCGTCAGCAGATATTGTTCCGCACTGCCGAAGCGCTTGCCGCGCGCAAGGAAGAGATCTCCGACATCATCACGCTGGAGCTCGGCATCTCCAAGGCCGACTCCCTCTACGAGGTTGGCCGCGCTTATGATGTGTTCACGCTGTCGGCGCAGATGTGCATCCAGGACGACGGCCAGATCTTTTCCTGCGACCTGACCCCGCACGGCAAGGCACGGAAAATCTTCACCACGCGTGAGCCGCTGAAGGCGATCTCGGCGATCACGCCGTTCAACCATCCGCTCAACATGGTGTCGCACAAAGTGGCACCCGCAATTGCCACCAACAATTGCGTGGTGGTCAAGCCGACCGAACTCACCCCGATGACGGCACTGATCCTCGCAGACATCCTCTACGAGGCCGGCCTGCCGCCCGAGATGCTGTCGGTGGTGACGGGCATGCCGGCCGACATCGGACTGGAGATGATCACCAATGAAAACATCGAGCTGATCACCTTCACCGGCGGTGTGCCGGTCGGCAAGATGATCGCCCGCACCGCCGGCTACAAACGCCAGGTGCTGGAGCTCGGCGGCAACGATCCGCTGATCATCCTCAACGACCTTTCTGATGACGATCTCGCCAAGGCGGCCGATCTGGCGGTGGCTGGCGCCACCAAGAACTCGGGCCAGCGCTGCACCGCGGTCAAGCGCATCCTGTGCCAGGAAAGCGTGGCCGACCGCTTCGTCCCGATGGTGCTCGAACGCGCCAAGAAGCTCAGGTTTGGCGACCCAATGGACCGGTCGACCGATCTCGGCACGGTGGTGCACGAAAAGGCGGCCGCGCTGTTCGAAAGCAGAGTCTACATGGCCGCCGAACAAGGGGCCGAAGTGCTCTATGATCCCGGCCGCAAGGGCGCGCTGTTGCCGCCGATTGTTGTCGACCGCGTGCCGCACACCTCCGAACTGGTGATGGAAGAGACCTTCGGGCCGATCATCCCGATCGTGCGCGCACCTGACAATGACGACGAGCTGATCGCACTGTCCAACTCGACCGCCTTCGGCCTGTCGTCAGGCGTTTGCACCAACGATTTCCGCCGCATGCAAAAATACATCGCAGGGCTTCAGGTCGGCACGGTCAATATCTGGGAAGTCCCGGGATATCGCATCGAGATGTCGCCATTTGGCGGGATCAAGGATTCAGGCAACGGCTACAAGGAAGGCGTCATCGAGGCAATGAAGAGCTTTACCAACGTCAAGACATTCTCGCTGCCATGGTCTTGAGCCGGCAAATCGCATAAGCCTCGATGAGGGAGCGCTTGCGCTCCCTCATTCGCGTCTGGAGGGGAAATGCACTTTTCGAAAGCCTTGGCGCGTCCGTCAGCCGGCGCGACGCAAACCGCTGCCCTCCTCCACATAAAAGTCTGATCGCATGTCCGGTTTCGCGCTTACCATCGTGCTGGTCGCGGCGTTCCTGCACGCGAGCTGGAATGCCGTCGTCAAGGCGGCGAACGACCGCGCCGTCGTGCTTGCCGCCGTCTCCGCCACCCACGCCACACTCGGCACGGTACTGGTCTTGTCGGCACCGTCGCCGTCGATGGAAAGCTGGATCTACATCTTTTTGTCGACCGTCATCCACTTCGGCTACTACATCTTCCTGTTCCAGTCCTACCAGTTCGGCGACCTCAGCCAGGTCTATCCGATTGCGCGCGGACTGGCGCCTGCCCTTGTCGCCTTTGGCGCCTATGTGATGATCGGCGAAACGCTGCCGCCACTCGGCTGGGCCGGGCTCGCGGCAATTACGTTCGGCATCGGCTTCCTGGCTTTCCAGCGGGGTGCCGCGAATGCTGATCCGCGCGCGGTGGGTGCCGCTGCGATCAACGGAGTCCTGATCGCTTCTTATTCGGTCATCGACGGCATAGGCGTGCGCCTGTCCGACAGTCCATTCGGCTATATGGGCTGGCTGTTCCTGCTTGAACTTCCGGTGACATTGTTCGTGCTGTTTCGCCGGCGCGGCGCCACCCACACCATCGATCTGCGCACGGTTGGGCTGGGACTGATCGGCGGGCTCGGCGCTGTCACCGCCTATGGCCTTGTGATCTATGCCAAGACCATCGCGCCGCTMGGCGCGGTGTCGGCGGTGCGGGAATCGAGCGTGATCATCGCGGCGTTGATTGGCCTGTTCATCTTCGGCGAACGGCCCTGGCCGGCGCGCATCGTCTCGGCGGTCATCGTCGCCTGTGGTGTTGTAGCGCTCGCCTTTTCCTGATCGTTTCACCTGTTTGAAACAATGCTGTCACTTGCCTGTCGCACATCTGTGCAGCTCATAAGCTGAGCCTACAGTATCATAAAAAGAATAGATTTTACTTATTGACCCCTCGTTCCCAGTATCAGCCTTGGACGAGGCGCAATCGGGGCAGTCGCGGCACGCGCATCCCTGCTCAGACCTCTCCCAATCAGAACGTGCCAAAGCGATCCAAATGGGAGCCAGATATCCATGAACCAGAAGAAAGCCTTCGTGCTCGCCGCCTTCGCCACGATGATGATGTCGTCGGCGGCATGGGCGGAGACCGAGCTCACAGTCTACACGGCAATCGAAGCCGAAGATCTCAAGCGCTACGCCGAGACATTCAACCAGGACCATCCCGACATCAAGCTCAACTTCATCCGCGACTCCACTGGCGTGGTGACCGCCAAGCTGCTCGCCGAGAAGGACAATCCGCAGGCCGACGTGATCTGGGGTCTGGCCGCGACGTCGCTTCTGGTGCTCAAGGCAGAAGGCATGCTTGAGCCCTACGCGCCCAAGGGCGTGGAACTGCTCAAGCCCCAATATGTCGACAAGGACACGCCTCCGGCATGGGTCGGCATGGACGGCTGGGCCGCCTCGATCTGCTACAACACCGTCGAAGGCGCCAAGCTTGGTCTGACCGCGCCCAAGAGCTGGAAGGACCTGACCAAGCCCGAATACAAGGGCCATGTCGTCATGCCCAACCCGGCATCGTCGGGTACCGGCTATCTCGACGTGTCGAGCTGGATCCAGCTATTCGGTGAAAAGGAAGGCTGGTCCTACATGGACGGTCTGCACCAGAACATCGCCGCCTACACCCATTCCGGCTCCAAGCCCTGCAAGATGGCCGCTGCTGGCGAAACGGTGATCGGTATCTCCTTCGAGTTCCGCGCCGCCAAGTCGAAGGCCGAAGGTGCGCCGATCGACATCATCATTCCTGAGGAAGGCATCGGCTGGGACATGGAAGCCTCGGCGATCGTTGCCGGTACGACGAAAGAGGAAGCGGCCAAGACGTTCATCGACTGGACGGTCACCAAGAAGGCCAACGAGATGTACAATGTCGGCTGGGCGATCGTTGCCATGCCCGGCGTTGCAAAGCCTGTTCCGCACCTGCCCACCAACATCGAAGAAAAGATGATCAAGAACGATTTCGAGTGGGCCGCCAACAACCGCAACGCAATTCTTGCCGAGTGGTCCAAGCGTTACGACTCCAAGTCCGAGCCGAAGAGCTGATCCCGACTTTTGTCCGTTGAACCGGGCGCCGCCACAGGTGGCGCCCGACTCTTACCCTCAAAGCCGGATCATCACGATGAAACACGAAACCCTCGCCGAGCAGCCGCGAACTCCAGTTGACGTGAGCGCCATGACCGCTGCCAGCCTGAACGTGAAGCCCGCCTATCTGCAGATCTCCAATGTCTGGAAGGCCTTCGGCGATTTCCACGCGCTGAAGGACATTTCCCTCGACATCCGCGAGGGCGAGTTCGTCTGTTTCCTCGGTCCCTCCGGCTGCGGCAAGACCACATTGTTGCGCGCAGTTGCCGGCCTCGACCTGCAGACGAGCGGCTCGATCCGCCAGGGTGGCAAGGACGTGTCCACCTTGCCGCCGTCGCAGCGCGACTACGGCATCGTCTTCCAGTCCTATGCGCTGTTCCCCAATCTGACGATTGCCAAGAACATCGCCTTCGGCCTGGAAAACACCAAGCGCCCGCGCGCCGAGATCGAAAGCCGCGTCGCCGAACTGCTCCAGCTTGTCGGCCTGCCCGACCAGGCCAACAAATACCCAGCCCAGCTTTCCGGCGGCCAGCAGCAGCGCATCGCGCTCGCCCGCGCCATCGCCATTTCGCCAGGCCTTCTGCTGCTTGATGAACCGCTCTCGGCGCTCGATGCCAAGGTACGCACGCATCTGCGCCACGAGATCAAGGAACTGCAGCGCAAGCTCGGCGTCACCACCATCATGGTCACCCATGACCAGGAAGAGGCCCTGTCGATGGCCGACCGCATCGTGGTGATGAACCACGGCGTGATCGAGCAGATCGGCTCGCCGACAGAGATCTATCGCCATCCCGCGACGCTATTTGTCGCCGACTTCATCGGCGAGGCCAACAAGTTCAAGGGCAATGCCCAAAAGGGTGCGGTGAGCTTTGGCTCCAAAACCTTCAAATGCGCGGCCCATGGGTTTGACGAAGGCGCACCTGTCATTGCGGCCATCCGCCCAGAGGATGTGATCCCGCACGGGCCCGGCGCCCGTTCTCCGGGTGCACCCGATGTGGTGAAGCAGCCGCAAAACCTGCTCGATGTGACGATCGGCGAAATGGAATTCCTCGGCTCGTTCTGGCGCACGCGGCTGCGTGGCGTCGACCTCGGCGACGAGACGCTCATTGCCGACTTCTCGATCAATGCAGCGCGGCGCCTGACATTGGCGGAGGGTGCTGCTCTTACCGTCGAGCTGCCGGAAGAGCGTCTCTTGATCTACCCCCGGGGAGAATGACATGGCGATGGCAATCGACGCCGTCCTGCCGGCGGGCCGCAAGCTGAAGGTTTCGCTTGACCGGGATGAAATGATCAAGCGCGGCCTGATGGTGGTCATCGCGCTCTATCTCATCGTGGCGCTGGCCGCCCCGCTCTACATCATGCTGTCGAAATCGTTTTCGACCTATAGTTTCGACCTTGCCAGGTTCGAGTTCCAGGTGAGCGACAAGGACGGCAATTGGGGTGCGCCGGTCACCGCTGCGGCCCTCAACGACAAACTCGCGGTCGTTTCGCCGCAGAAGCTTGCGACCAATTCCGATGGCCGCCTGCAAGCGACGACCTTTTTCCCCGATTTCAGCTTCCGCAGCCCGGTGAAATACAAGATCCGCGGCACAACCGAAGATGCTTCTTTCCTCGTCGGCCTGCAGCTGCACAAAGGCACCGAATGGCTTGAGCTCAGCTCCAACGAATTCCGTCGTGTGATGCTTCGACCGGCGCGTGCGATCGGTCTCGAAAACTACTCCACCTATTTCTCGACGCCGACGCTGTTCCGCTCGATCGAAAACTCGGTCTTCATCGCCTTCATCTCCACCATCGTGACAGTCGGGCTGGCCTTCGGCTTCGCTTATGCGCTCAACCGCAGTTGCATGCGTTTCAAGGATGCGTTCAAGCTGGTCGCCATGGTGCCGATCCTGGTGCCGTCGCTGCTGCCCGGCATTGCGCTGATCTATCTGTTCGGCAATCAGGGGCTGCTCAAGGACCTCCTGATGGGGGTGCCTATCTACGGGCCGCTCGGCATCGTCATCGGCTCGGTGTTCTTCGCTTTCCCGCACGCCATGATTATCATTTCGACGGCATTGGCGATCTCCGACCAGCGCCACTATGAGGCGGCCGCCTCGCTGCGCGCCAGCAGCTGGCGCACCTTCTGGACGGTGACCATCCCCGGCGCGCGCTATGGTTTGATTTCGGCGGCCTTTGTCGTCTTTACCCTCGTCATCACCGATTTCGGCCTGCCGAAGGTCATCGGCGGCCAGTTCAACGTGCTCGCCGTCGACATCTACAAGCAGGTCATCGGCCAGCAGAATTTCGAGATGGGCGCGGTCGTTTCGGTGATCCTGCTGATCCCGGCTATCGCCGCCTTCGTCGTCGACCGCATGGTGCAGAAAAAGCAGGTTGCGCTCCTGTCAGCGCGCTCGGTGCCCTATCAGCCGAAGCCGAACCGGCGCTTCGACACGCTTTGCCTGACTTGGTGTTCGCTGATCGCCGTATTCATCCTCGGCATCATGGCAACGAGCCAGCTCGCAGCCCTGGTCAAGCTGTGGCCCTACGATCTCAGCTTCAGCCTCAAGCACTTCGCTTTCGACCGCATGGACGGCGGTGGATGGGGTTCGTACTACAACTCGATCCGGCTTGCAGGCCTCACCGCGATCTTCGGCACCATCATCGTCTTTGTCGGCGCCTATATGGTCGAAAAGACCGAAGGCTTCCGTACAGGACGGTCGGCATTCCAGTTCCTCGCCATRCTGCCCATGGCGGTGCCGGGCATGGTGCTGGGTCTTGCTTACATCTTCTTCTTCAACGACCCAGCCAACCCGCTGCACGCCATCTACGGCACCATGACCATTCTGGTCGTCTGCACCATCACCCACTTCTACACCGTCGGGCACCTGACCGCGCTGACGGCGCTGAAGCAGATCGACCAGGAGTTCGAGCCGGTGGCGGCGTCGCTCAAGCAGCCCTTCTACAAGCTGTTTGCGCGGGTCACGGTACCGGTCTGCTTGCCGGCGATCCTCGACATCTTGATCTACCTGTTCGTCAACGCCATGACGACGGTGTCGGCTGTGGTGTTCCTCTATTCGAAGGACACCGCACTGGCTTCGGTCGCCGTGCTCAACATGGACGACGCCGGCGACGTGGCACCGGCAGCGGCCATGGCAATGATGATCTTCTACACCAACGCCGCAGCCCGCCTGATCCACCTGTTCCTGTCGAAAGTGCTGATCACCCGCACCCAGGCCTGGCGGCAGCGGTAGGGATCACGGCTTGACCCGATCGGGATGAGCCTTGGCGAAGGCATCGAGGCCTTCGCAACGTCCGGCGATGTCGAGGACGCGCGGTAGCGCCGAGAGATCGATGTTCCAGCGGCGCGCGTTGTAGACCTGCGGTACCAGGCAGAAATCGGCCATGCCAGGCGTGTCGCCATGGCAGAATTTGCCGGTCTCGGGATGATCGAGCAATTTCTCGAAGGCTGTCATGCCATCGCCGATGAATTTCTGCATCCAGGCATCGCGCGGCGCCTCGCCGTCGCTTGTGACCCGCATCAGCTCGGCGACCACGCCGGTGTTGCAGACCGCATGGATTTCCATGGCAATCGCATAAGACAGCTGGCGCACGCGCTGGCGCCCGACCGGGTCGGCAGGCAGGAAGCCGGCATGGCGTGTTTCATCGAGATATTCGATGATCGCCAGCGACTGGGTGAAGGCGTGGCCGTCGATCTCCAGCACCGGCACCAGCCCTTGCGGGTTGCGCGCCAGATGCTCCGATGATTTCTGGCCCCTGGCCAGCAGGTCGACGGACACAGAACGAAACTCCTGCCCGAGCATGTTGAGCGCGATGCGCACGCGGTAGCTCGCCGACGAGCGCCAGTAGTCGAACAGGACGGCGTCGGTCATCGTGGCTCAGGCCTTTTCGTATCGGGTCACGGTCTGTTCGATAGCCCCGAATATCGAATGGCCATCGGCATCGTCCATCTCGATACGGACCTGGTCGCCGAACTTCAAGAATGGTGTGACGGGCGCACCTGTCTCGATGGTTTCTATGGTCCTGATCTCGGCGATGCAGGAATAGCCAGCACCTCCTGCCGAGATCGCCTTGCCCGCGCCGCCGTCGAGCTTATTGGACACAGTGCCCGAACCGATGATGGTACCAGCACACAATGGCCGGGTCTTGGCGGCATGGGCGACCAGCGTTGGGAAATCAAAGGTCATGTCGATGCCGGCATTCGCGCGGCCAAAGGCCTTGTCGTTGACGCCCACGAGCAACGGCAAATGCAGCTTGCCGCCATGCCAGGCATCGCCCAGCTCGTCCGGCGACACCGCCACCGGCGAGAACGCCGTGGAGGGCTTCGACTGGTAAAAGCCGAAACCCTTGGCGAGTTCGGCCGGGATCAGCCCGCGCAGCGACACGTCATTGACCAGCATGACCAGCCGGATCGCCGCATGCGCCTCGTCGCGGGTCGCGCCCATCGGCACGTCATCCACGATGACCGCCACTTCGCCTTCGAGATCGATGCCCCAGGCTTCGTCGGCCATCTCGATTGGATCGCGGGGCCCAAGAAACGCGTCCGAGCCGCCCTGATAGATCAGCGGGTCGGTCCAGAAGCTYGCCGGCATCTCGGCGCCCCGGGCCTTTCGCACCAGCTCGACATGGTTCACATAGGCCGAGCCRTCRGCYCAYTGRTAGGCGCGCGGCAAGGGTGAGGCGGCATCATGTTCGTGGAAGCGCAGGGTCGGCTGGCTGCCGGTCTCTATGCCCTCGGCGACAAGGGCTAGGCGCGGGCCGACATGGGCCCAGTCGTCGAGTGCCGCCTGCAAGGTGCGGGCAATGTGGCCAACTTCCGAGCAGCGGGTCAGGTCTTTCGAAACGACGACAAGGCGGCCGTCGCGGGTAGAATCTTTCAGTGTCGCGAGTTTCATGGTGTTCCCGTCTTCACTTGATGCCAGGTGTGCCGTCGAATTTGCGTTCGAGACCATCCCAGCAATCGATGTAATTGTCCTGCAAAGTTTCCAGCTCGGCGGCGAATTTGGTCAGCTGCTGGGGAAATCGCGTCTCGAACATGAAAGCCATTGTGTGGTCGAGCTTGACCGGCTTGAGCTCGCCGTTCGACGCTTTTTCAAAGCCCATGGCGTCAGGCCCGTGCGGCAGCATCATGTTGTGCAGGCTCATGCCGCCCGGCACGAAGCCCTCCTCCTTGGCGTCGTACTGGCCGTAGATCAGGCCCATGAACTCGCTCATGATGTTGCGGTGATACCAGGGCGGGCGGAAGCTGTGCTCGGCCACCAGCCAGCGCGGCGGGAAGATGACAAAGTCGACGTTGGCCGTGCCCGCTTCTTCCGTCGGGGCCGTCAGCACCGTGAAGATCGACGGGTCGGGGTGGTCAAACAGGATCGCKCCGACCGGCGAAAAGGTGCGCAGATCATATTTGAACGGCGCATAGTTGCCGTGCCAGGCGACCACATCGAGCGGCGAATGGCCGATCTCGGTGACATGGAACTTGCCGCACCATTTAACGAGCACGCGGCAAGGCGTTTCCTTGTCTTCATAGGCTGCGGTCGGCGTCTTGAAGTCGCGCGGATTGGCCAGGCAATTGGCCCCGATCGGGCCACGGTCGGGCATGGTGAATTTGGCGCCGTAATTCTCGCAGATGTAGCCGCGCCGCGTCTCGCCCTCGCCGAGCAGCGAAACCTTGAACATCATGCCGCGCGGGATCAGGCAAATCTCCGACGGCTCGACATCAATGATGCCCATTTCGGTGAAGATGCGGATCGATCCCACCTCGGGCACGATCAGCAATTCGCCATCGGCATTGAAGAAATAGTCGTCGGCCATGTCGTCGTTGAAGGCGTAGACATGCGCTGCCATCCCGACCTGGGTCATCGCGTCGCCCGCCGTCGTCATGGTGCGGATGCCCTGGATGAAGTTGAGCTTCTCCTTGGGCTGAGGCAGCGGGCCCCAGCGCAACTGGCCGAGCGCGAGCGAATGATCGTCAAGGCAAGGGGCAGTCTTCCAGTGCGGGTAGCTCGCGGCTGAAAAACGCTTGGTGTGGCGCACGCTTGGGCGGATGCGGTAGAGCCAGGAGCGCTCGTTGGTGCCGCGCGGCGCGGTAAAGGGCGAGCCTGAAAGCTGCTCGGCATAGAGGCCGTAGTTGCACTTTTGCGGGCTGTTCTGACCCTGCGGCAGAGCGCCAGGCAGCGCCTCGGTCTCGAAGTCGTTGCCGAAGCCGGGCATGTATTTCACATCGGTGGCAGCGGCCACCTGCTTTTCGGTTTTGTCCAGCATGGCTTGCACCTCCCGTGAGCACATGAGATCGTCGAATTGGTTGCAATTGTAACCGTCGATTTTGTAACTATCAAAGGCTGTTCGATGCCCGCGCCCTTCGATCTCGAGAGCTTCCTGCCCTATCGGCTCAACCGCGCAGCCGAGCTGATCAGCCTGAGCTTCGCACGCGAATACAAACAGCGCTACCAGATCACGCGGCCAGAGTGGCGCACGCTGGCTGCCCTTGGCAGCGTTGGAAAAATGACGGCGACCGAGGTCGGGGTACATTCCAACATGCACAAGACCAAGGTCAGCCGCGCCGTGCGTGCGCTCGAACAGCGCCGCTGGCTGAAACGCACGGAGGACGATGCCGACCGGCGGGTCGAGCATCTAGAGCTGACTGCGCTGGGCCAGAAGAGCTACCGAGAGATTGCAGCACTTGCCCGCAGCTATCAGGCGAGCCTTGAGCAAACGCTTGGCCACGGCGCGATTGAGAGCATCGAAGCGGGGTTGGCGGATGTCGAGCAGGCGCTACTGGCGGGACCTCGCAAGAGGCGCTGATATCAGCCGATCGGCAGCGCCCCGAACTGCTTGAGCGTGGTCAGCACGATCGATGTCTTGACGTGCTGCACGGCGTCATGCGGCAACAGCACCTCGTTGACGAAGCGCGACAGGTCGGAGAGCCCGCGCACCACGACCTTCAGGTGATAGTCCATCTCGCCGGTCAACGAATAGGCCTCCAGCACTTCGGGCAGGTCGTTGACCAGACGGGCGAAGCGCTGGGCATTGTCGCGGTTGTGGGTAGCCAGCGTCACGGAGATGACCACGAGGAGGTCGAGCCCCAGCTTCTCCCGATCCAACATCGCCTGATAGCCGCGAATGAAACCGTCAGCCTCCAGCCGAACGCGACGGCGGGAGCACTGCGAGGCCGACAGGGCGATCTTTTCCGATAGCTCGTTGTTGGTTAGCCGCCCATCGCGCTGCAGCTCGCGCAGGATCTTGAGGTCGAACTGGTCGAGACCGTCACCCATTGCATGCTTCTCCACTTCCGTGCGCGTTTCATGCATAGATCGGTCCATATGGCATAAGAATGCAAGCACATTGCATCGAATAGGGAGCACAATACGCGTCACCTAATTTTGAGGAGGAATTTGCATGGGTCCGTTTCCGCACGATGCGCCGCCGGCCAGGATCAGCGCCGACAACCCCGCTGGCACCGACGGATTCGAATTCGTTGAATTCGCCCATCCCGAGCCGGAGAAGCTCGAAGAGCTGTTCGCCCGCATGGGCTATGTGCCAGTTGCACGTCACAAGACCAAGAACATCACCGTCTGGCGCCAGGGCGACATCAACTACCTGATCAATGCCGAGCCAGGCAGCCATGCCATGCGCTTCGTGGGCGAGCACGGCCCTTGTGCCGCATCGATGGCCTGGCGGGTGGTTGATGCCAAGCATGCCTTCGATCATGCGGTTTTGAAGGGGGCTGAGCCCTACACCGGCGACGACAAGGCGCTCGACGTACCGGCGATAGTCGGAATCGGCGGGTCGCTGCTCTACTTCGTCGACAAATATGGCGCGAAGGGCTCGACATATGCGGCGGAATTCGACTGGCTTGGCAAAGCCGATCCGAAGCCCGCAGGTGTCGGCTTCTACTTCCTCGATCACCTCACCCACAATGTCTATCGCGGCAACATGGACAAGTGGTGGGACTTCTACCGCGAGCTGTTCGGCTTCAAGCAGATCCACTTCTTCAATATCGACGGCCGCATCACCGGCCTGGTGAGCCGCGCGATCACCTCGCCCTGCGGCAAGATCCGCATCCCGCTGAACGAGTCCAAGGACGACACCAGCCAGATCGAGGAATATCTGCGGAAGTACAAGGGCGAAGGCATCCAGCACATCGCCGTTGGCACCGACGACATCTACAGCTCAACCGACAGGATCGCCGACAAGGGCCTGAAGTTCATGCCCGGCCCGCCCGACACCTATTACGAGCTGTCGCACACCCGCGTGCATGGCCATGAAGAGCCGATCGAACGGATGAAGAAATACGGCATCCTGATCGACGGCGAAGGCGTGGTCGATGGCGGCATGACCAAGATCCTGCTGCAGATATTCWCCAAGACSGTGATCGGRCCGATCTTCTTYGAGYTYATCCAGCGCAAGGGCGAYSAAGGCTTCGGCGAGGGCAACTTCCGCGCCCTGTTCGAGTCGATCGAAGAAGACCAGATCCGGCGCGGCGCGATCTCCAATAACGCGGCGGCCTGAGCATAAAAGGCCCGGCTTCGACGAGAAGCCGGGCCTCAGGTCGCGCGCTGCGTCGTGGCAGCCTGAATACGCGCCCGGCGATAGGCATCCGGGATCGACAGCGCCCAGACGAACAGCCCGCCGGCATGGCGGCCGATGAAGCTCTGGTCGGGCGTGGTCGTGGCGTAAGTGATCACCGAAAACAAAACGACGAAGAAGGCGAAGGCGAGCCCGCGCGTGGCATCGCGCGCAGCGACATGCCCTGCCCCTGGCAAAACGATCGCCAGCGCCAGCACGATATAGGGGTTGATCGGCTTGGACATGGGAACCTCAGGCAGCTTCGTAGGTGTGGATTGCGGCTTCCGCTTCGGCAAACACCTCGCTCAGCGCGTTTGCCTCGGCAATGGCCAGGCTGACGAGTTCGGGCGAAATCGCAGTTAGCGGAAAACGGATCTGCCGCAGCAGAAGATGCGCGCCGGGCTCGCCTTGAGCGGCCTGGCGGATGATGCGGGTGCCACGCGGCGTGATGACGGCTTCCTTGATTTGCGGGTCGGCGAACAGGTTGCGAAACAGGGCCGAAACGCGCTCGACCTGCCAGGATGTTGCGCTGCCGTCACCGCGCATCAAAAGTGAGGCTTCGGTCTGTGGCGGGGTCATCCATTCCGCCATGTCGTGGACCAGCGAATAATATTCCGCGCCGGTCGGACGGGCGAGTGCGCCGATCGTCGGCCGTTTCAACGCTCCGGTTTCGCTCAAGGTCACCCTCAGCCACAGCTGGGGCAGCCGGCGGAAAACCATGGTGTCGACGATGAGCTCGACCTTGGCCTGGCGGCCATCGTCGAGGCGGCCGACAAGGGTCGGGAAATGATCAGGGCCGAAGGTGATGTGGGCATTGGCAAATAGCGCTGCCGAGTCATCGAGCAAGCCGTGGCGCTGGGCCAGCGCCGAGCGGTGCTCGCTCAGCGCACGAGTGCCCATCCAGCCGCAGCAGATGACGGCAAAGGCCGAAAGGGCGATCGTGGTGATCATTCGAGGCGCCTTGTTAAGTGAGAGACGGCGCGGGTTTGCGCCGCCTCTCCTGGCATGGTCAGTAGCCGACCGGCTTCGGCCAAGGCATGGTGAACTGGTCGCCGCGGCGCACGAACTGGTAGCGGCGGAAGTGGAACCAGAGCGATGCCACGATGTAGAAGCACATCATCGCACTGAGCTGCGTGCCATAGCCGAGGAACACGGCGAAATAGGCGGTCGAGCACAGGATCAGCAGGACGATCGTCGGCAGCGGGTGGAACGGATGGACATAGCCGCGCTTGATGGTGTCGAGCGGCCACTTGTTGCGGAACATCACCATGTTGAAGGTCATGAAGGTGTAGCCGAGCAGGCCCGACAGGATCGAGAAAGTGACGACCTGGTCGAGCGGTGCGCCGAGCGCGAAGATGAGCGCGATCGGAACCAGAAAGACGATGGCGCGGTACGGCGTGCGGTAGACTGGGTGCACGGCACCGAACCAGCTCGGCAGGTAGCGATCGCGACCCATCGAGAACCAGGCGCGCGAGGCGTCGTTGATGCAGCCATTCGCCGAGGCGAGCGTTGCAAAGGCGGTGCCGACGAAGAGCAGGACCATCAGCGGTGTGCTGCCGGTGACGCGAGCGGCGTCGAACAGCGGGGTGCCGGCCTGGCCGAGATATTCCCACGGGATGAGGCCCGAACAGACATACCAGGTCATGGTCGCCGCGATCAGCAGCGTCATGATGCCGGCCATGGTGCCGTACGGCAGCGAACGCGCCGGCGAGCGCACTTCCTCTGCCGCCTGGCAAGTTCCCTCGATGCCGAGATAGTACCACAGGCCGAAGTGAAGCGCGGCGACGATGCCGACCCAGCCGTAAGGCAGCGGATCGGTGGTAACAGCCGAGAAGTCGAGCGGCACGTTGGATGCGCCGAACTGCACCGAGATGAACAGCGTGATGATGGCCACGAACGCGACGGCGGTGATGACCAGGTTGAAGGTCAGCGTCGCAAGCACACCGCGATAGTTGAGCCACGCCAGAAACATGATGGCGAGGATGATGAAGGGGTGCTGGTTGAGCCCGGTATGGCCCTGCATGCCGGCGACGGTGTCGAGCAAGAAGCCGACGGTGATCGCGTTGGCTGCTTCGAGCATGGTGTAGGCCATGACCAGAAACAGGCCGACATTGAAGGCCATGAGCGGGCCGACGATATGCTTGGCCTGGGCGTACTGGCCGCCGGCCGCGGCAACCGTCGAGGTCACCTCGGAGTCGATCATGGCGACGCAAGTATAGAGCAGTCCCGCGACCCAGCAGGCGATCAGGCCAGCAATCATGCCGCCTTTGCCGACCGAGAAATTCCAGCCCATATATTCGCCGACCAGAACGATGCCGACGCCTAGTGCCCAAATATGGGCGGGACCAAGCACGCGCAGCAGCTGAAGCCGTTCAGGCTCCGCCGCAGTGGATGTAACATTTGCCATCGTCGTCCCCTCAGATCTCGTGGCGTTCTGCGGTCGCCTCGATCTCGCCTTCGCGAGAGGAGATCAGCAGTTCGTTGTCATAAGTCGTATCGATGCGGACGAGGTCGATGAGCATCAGCACGCCGAACATGGCTGACAGCGCCCAGGCCACATATTCAAGGATGTTCCAGGTATCCATTGTGGCCTCTCCCTAGTGCTTCTTGTTGCCGAAGCGTTCTTCGATGACTTCGCGGTATTCCTTGTCGGATAATCGCACGACCATGACGAAGTAGCCGATGACCAGCACGACCATGACGACAAGCGCGACCCAGCTGAAGCTGTAGTCGAACCGCGCTGTGATGATGTCATTGGCGGCTGCCGGGTCGGTGATGCCAAGGGCCGCCCATTGCTGCTGCTCGGCGGCGTTCTGGCCAAGCGCTTCCCAGGTCGGATTGGCGATCGGGTTTGGCACTTTGACCGCGCCGGCGAGGCCCAGATAGAGCGGAATATAGAGCGCGCCGATGGTCAGCACGAGCAAGGTCACGACGTCGAAAATCTGGCCGGCGAGGCCCTGTTTCGGAGGTTTGTAAGCCATTGTCCGCTCCTTAGCCGCGACGCCGGCGCATCTCGTCGAGATGMTTGATGTCGAGGCCATAGATGAAGTGTTTGTCTTCGACGTAGTGGCGCAGCATGGCGACGATGGCCGCCGTGTTGAATGTCAGCACCAGGGCGCAGGCAATCGACAAGATGACGCGGATGGCCGGGATCGAGATGTAGGACCAGATGTTGAACAGCGCGAACAACATGGTGCACC